>NZ_JACGMO010000030.1:0-62174 GCF_015354745.1 Micromonospora sp. S-DT3-3-22 | reverse complement strand
GCTGGCCGCCGCCGCGTCGGCCGTCCGCAGCGCCGCCGACCGCTACACGTCCACCGACGAGGCCGCCCGCCGCAGGCTGGCCGGGGAGGCGTGATGGACCCGCTGGACCGGCTCGCCGAGCCCGGCCTGGACCTGCTCGCCCGGGTCGACACGCTGCTCGCCGCCGGAGCCCCGGAGGCGCACCCGGTCTGGCCGCTGCTGCGCCGGATGCAACTGCTGCCGGGGGAGGCCCTGCGCGCCTTCCTCGACCTGCATCCCGCGCCGCTGGCGACCGCCGGGCACGCCGTGCGCCGTCTCGTGCGGGGGTACGACGACGCGTGCGCCGCCCTCACCGATCCGGGGATCTGGTCGGGTCCGGCCGGGGCGTCCTACGACGAGGCCCGCACCGCCCTGCTGCGCCACCTGGACGAGGGGCCGGAGAGCCTGGTGGGCCGGCTGGAGTCCACCGCCGGTTACGCCGACGCGCTGGCCGACTGGGTGGAGGGCAGCCGGTTGGCGGTGGCCCGGGTGCTGGCCGAGGTGCTCGGCTCCACCGAGGCGGTCCGGGTCCGGGCGACTGTCGGGGCGGGTGCCGGGCCAGCCGGGGCGGCTGCGGCGGCCGAGATCGCCACCCGGGTGCTCTCGGTGCTCGGGGTGGCCTACGACGGGGCGGAGACGCTGCTGCGCCAGTGGTCGCCCAGCCTCGCCGAGTCGACCTGGCGGTCGACCGGCGGGTCGTCGTACCACGGCGGCCCGGTGCGGATCGGCTGATGGGCCGGCCGACCTGGGGGCCCCGCCCGCCGCACCCGGACCGGTTCCGTCGATCCGTCGTAGGCTGAACGCATGGGCATGCTCTGCGCGGTCAGCTTCAACCGGTACGGGCGGCTCTACTACCTCGACCCGGGGGAGTTCAGCCCGCAGGTCGGTGACCGGGTGCTCGTCCCCACCGACGACGGCCCCGAGGTGGCGGAGTGCGTCTGGGCGGCGCAGTGGGTTTCCGAGGAGACCGACGGTTTCCCGAAGCTGGCCGGGCTGGCCGGCGACGACGACCTGCGCCGCGACGAGCTGCTGCGGCGGCGTAAGGCCGAGGCGAAGGTGGCGGCGAAGCGGCTGATCCGGGAGCACGGCCTGCCGATGAAGGTGGTCGCGGTGGATCACGTTCTGGCCGCCGCCGAGGGCACCGGGGACCGGACGACCGTCTACTTCACCGCCCCGCACCGGGTGGACTTCCGTTCGCTGGTCCGGGACCTGGGCGCGACCCTGCACTGCCGGGTGGAGCTTCGGCAGCTCTCCGCCCGGGATTCGGCCCGGGTGCAGGGCGGCATCGGTTCGTGCGGCCGGGACCTGTGCTGCGCCACCTTCCTCAACGACTTCGAGCCGGTGACCATCCGGATGGCCAAGGACCAGGATCTCCCGTTGAATCCGCTGCGGATCTCGGGCGCCTGCGGCCGGCTGATGTGCTGCCTGAAGTACGAGCACCCGTTGTACGCCAAGTTCGCCGAGTCCGCCCCGGCGGTCGGCAGCCGCGTCAGTACGCCCGAGGGGGACGGCCGGGTGGTCGGCCACAGCGTCCCGAGGGACGCGGTGACCGTCCGCCTGGACGCCGACGGCTCGCGCTCCATGTGCTCCCGGGCGGACGTCTGTGGCTCCCGGAGCGCCTACGAGAGCCGTGACCTGGCCGGCCCCGAAGGTGCCGCGCGCTGATCGACGGTCTGCGGGTGTCGCGCACGGGCCGTCGGGGCCGGTGCCTCAGGCCCGGTCGTGCAGGGTGACCTGGTAGCCGTCGGGGTCGGCGAAGGTGAACGTCCGGCCGAAGGGCCCGTCGACCGGTGCGGCGACGATGGTGTGCCCGTCGGCGACGAGCGCGTCGTGGATGGCCTGCACGTCCGTGGCGTGGAGCCAGATCGCGGCACCGATGCCGGGCTGGGTGACGGAGGTGAGATCGGTGCCGGGGACGACGTCGCGCAGGGCGAACGCGATCGGCTTCGTCTCGAAGACGACGGCGTGCGGCGGGCCGGCCGGCGAGCGGACGAGGCCGAGATGGCGCTCGTAGAACGCCTGCGAGGCGGCGAGGTCGCGCGCCTGGAGCGAGATGAAGTCGGGGCCGGTGACGGGCATGCGATGCTCCTTCGAGTCATGTCAGCATCCTGACATGCCCAAGCTATGTCAGAATGCTGACATGAGTCAAGCTGATGCGGGCGTCGACCTGGAGACGTCCCTGGGCTACCTGCTGAAAGAGGCGTCGAGCGCGCTGCGGGCGGCCATGGAGGAGGTGCTGCGGCCGCTCGGGATGGGCGTCACGCACTACTCCTGCCTCGAACTGCTGGCGCAGCGACCGGGCCTGTCGAACTCCGAACTCGCGCGGGGCGCGTTCGTCACCCGGCAGACGATGAACGTGCTGCTCCAGAATCTGGAACGGGAGGGCTATGTGACCAGGCCCGCGGCGGCACCCGTCGGCAAGGCGCTGCCCACGCGACTCACGCCGAGCGGTCGACGCAGCCTGGAACGGGCGAGCGCGGCGGTCCGTTCCGTCGAGGTCAGAATGCTCTCCGGCATGACCGGGGCCGAACGCGCAGCCGCGTTCCACGCCCTGAAGTCCATGATCCATTCCCTGACCTCCCCGCCCGCGCCGCCGCCCCCCGCTGGCGGCCGGGGTTGATCAAGAGGTTCGCGTCAGTGTGGGCGCGCCCGATGACGCAAACCTCTTGATCAACGTCGAAGGGCGGGCGGGCAGGCGGTGCGGCGGCGGGCGTCGGCGCGGTCTGTGGTGACCCGGGTCAGGTGAGGGTCACCGGGGGTTCGGCGAGGCGGGGGGTCAGCGGGGCGCGGGGGGTCAGCCAGGAGGCGGTGGCGGACTGGTCGGGGTTGAGCTGCCAGTCGTGGCAGACCCGGTCGACGGCGATCGGATAGACGGTCAGCGTGCCGTCCGGGTCGATCCGCATCCGCAGGAACGACTTCGAGTCCTCGATGCCCTGCCCGGCGAAGAGTTCGTTGACGTTGACCCCGAAGGCCCCCGCCACCAGCAGGTATCCCGCCACCAGTTGGGTGGCGACCAGCCCGATCACCGGGCCGTAGACCACGGCGGCGGCGACCGCCGGCAGCGGCCACGGCCAGTGGTAGAACGGCAGGTGCAGCCAGGCCCACGTGCCGGCGACCGCCAGCGCCACGTGCGCCAGACCGTGACCGATGCCGAGCAGCCAGTGCCGGGCGTGCCGTTTCCCGCCGGCGCTGGGCGGCTTGGCGAAGAAGGCCGCGCTGAGCAGCGTAACCCCCAACATGATCACCAGCGGGACGCTGAACAGCCGCTGCTCGGTGCCGGTCCGGTTCGCCGCTACCCCGGCCATGGCGAGCATCAGCAGCGTGTGCAGGGTGCCGAGCAGGGTCCCGAAACCCGGGTTGCGCCGGGGCAGCCGGTGGAAGATCCCCCAGCCGTAGCGGCGGGAGCGGGCCGCGTCCGGGAACCGGGCCACCAGGTCGTACGCGCGGGTGCGGCTGGCCCGCCGGGACAGGGTGTCCTTCGGTGGCACCTCGATCCGCTCGGGCAGGGTGTGCGTCGGATACAGGTACGCCCCGCCCCCGCCGCAGGTGATGAGCTGGCGTTCCGGGCCGGCGTACCGGGCGTAGTGGTGCAGGTCGCCCGAGACCAGCAGCCGGACGTGCGCGCCGGTGGGCGCGATGATCGTCCGGACGAAGTAGTCGATCGAGTCGTACGCGGTGGGATGGTCGACGGACTTCACCCAGGTCGGCGCCGGCACCGCCAGGATCACCCGGGACTCCGGGCCGAGCCGGCGGGCCACCTCGTCGAAGTACGACAGCTGCGGATCGTCCAGGTAGGACCCCGACTGGTCGTCTAGGCCGAGCAGCCACCACCCGGCCGGCAGTTCCACCGCGAAGTACGACCGGGACTGGCCGGTGCCCCAGCCGCCGAAGTTGCGGTCCCGTGAGCGGACGAACAGCCGCAGGAACGCGGTCAGCCCGTCGTACCAGTCATGGTTGCCGGGCACGGCGAACAGCATCGGCCGCTGCGGCGGGGGCACCGGCAGCGCCGCCTGGTACGGCCCCTTGCACCGGTCCTCGTACGCCTCGTAGGCCGCCGACGGGTAGACCTGGTCGCCGCCCATCACCAGGGTCTGCGCCCGGGGCAGCCGGTGCCCGTCCACGGTCAGCTCCGGCTGGGCCAGCAGGTACGCCACCGAGTACGTGGCGTCGAAGCCGTCGCCCAGGTCGGCCACGTAGTCCAGCCAGAGCCCACCGTCGGGGCCGACCTGCGCGCCGATCCTGGCGTCGAGCGCGTTCTGTAGCTCCCGCTTGTCCAGGTACGCCCCGAACAGCATCGCCAGCAGGGTACGGATGCCGGTGCTGATCAGCAGGAACGGCGCCAGCCAGGGGACCGGTTTGCGGGGCGTGAAGCCCAGCTCCACCGGATCGGTGCCGCGTGGCCTGCGGGCGGCCCGCTCACCGGGGGCGTGCTCGGCGTCCGGGTCCGTTTCGGGGCCGTCGGGGGTGGCGGGGCGCTCGGGGGTGGCGGGGTCGTCGCTCACCCGGGCAGCCTAGCCGTCCCGCCCGACACCGATGTCCCTTGATGTCCGGGTCCTCCGACGGGGAACCCCCTCGGTCCCGACGGGGGTCGTACCGTACACTTGATGATCGTTGCCGCCTTAGCTCAGTCGGCTAGAGCGACGCACTCGTAATGCGTAGGTCGACGGTTCGATTCCGTCAGGCGGCTCGATGAGAAAGCCCAGGTCAAGTGACCTGGGCTTTCCTGTTTCGACCCGGAACGGGGCCATCCGGGCGGCCTGCCCCCGTCGCTGCGGGCGAGACCCCGCCCGGTCACCGGGTGCTGCGGCGTCCGCGTAGCGCGTGGTAGGCGACCGCGAGGGCGATGCCGAGGACGACGATGACGACCTCGTGCGCCGGGTGGAGGTTCTTCGACAGGCTGGGGGCGCGGTCCGGGCCGATCGCCCAGAGCACCAGTCCCGCCGCGTATGCCGCGCCGAGCGCGCCGGCCCACCACCGCAGCGGGCGGAGGGCGTCGTTGCGCAGCACGGCGACCAGTGTGATCGCCACCGGGACGACGGCCACCATGGCGAACTGGACGGCGACGAGGACGGCGGCCGTCCAGGCGCTGATGACGAGGGGTCGTGAGCGGGGCAGCACGCCCGCGGGCGTGAGCGTCGTCGGTGCGGGGGACATGGCGGGTTCCTTCCGGTACGGGGGGCCGGCAGCGGGGTCGGGTGGCCGCCCCGGGTTCAGGGGCGGGCGGCCTGGTCGGCGTGCTCGGCGGTGGCCTTGAGGTCGGCCAGCCACGCCTCCAGTCCGTAGCCGAGGTAGGTGGTGGAGGTCGCCACGTCCGCCTCCACCTGGGCGCCGGTCCAGGTCTCCTCGGTGCGCACCAGCACCCCGCCGGTGACCTCGGTGAAGGTCCAGACGTGGACGCCGTTGTCGATGTGCAGGCCGTCGCCGACTCCCGGGCCGGCCCAGCGGAGGCACCGGTAGGGCGTCAGGTGCGCGACGGTCGAGGTGATGGTCAGCGTCGTGGCCGGGGTCATCGGGGTCTCCGGGACGGGGGTGGTCCAGCGGAACGCCGACCCTGCGCGCAGTTCGCCGTCGTCGAGGCGGGTGACGGTGGTGACCGGCGCCTGCCAGGAGGGCCAGTTCCCGACGTCGGTCTGGAGGTGCCAGACGGTGTGCAGCGACGCGTCGATCAGCGTCTCGGCGCGGTACCGGATCCGGGCCGTCGGGTCGACGCCCTGCCCGTCGCAGGTGATCACCGGCTGGTTCGCGGTCGATGCCATCTGTCTCCACCTCTCTCATGTATGCGACTGTCTGTCGCCGTCATTAGAGGCTATAACTAAGATGAGATTCGGTCAATAGCGATAGTGATACCCTGTAACTGGCGTGAGCGTGATGACGGAAGGGCGGTCCATGGCTAACGACGTGACCGGTCCGCGCGAGCGGTACCGGGCCCAGGTGCGGGCGGAGATCAAGCAGCGGGCCTGGGAGCAGCTCGCCACGACCGGGGTGTCGGCGCTGTCGCTCAAGGCGATCGCCGAGCACCTGGGAATGAGCGGCCCGGCGCTCTACCGGTACTTCGCCAGTCGGGACGAGCTGATCACCGCACTGATCCGCGACGCGTACCGCAGCCTCGCCGACGCCCTCCGCACGGCCGCCGACGCCGGGGCGGACGTCGCCGGGCTGGCTCGTGCCGTACGGGCCTGGGCCCTGGACGATCCCCAGCGCTACCTGCTGATCTGGGGCACGCCCGTACCCGGCTACCACGCCCCCGACGACACCACCGCGATCTCGGCCGAGATCATGGCGACGGTCGTCGACGCCTACCGCAGGCGCGACGTCCCGCCCTCGGGGCGACGGATCGAGGCCCACCTCGACGACCATCGGGGCTGGGTCGGGGACCCGACCGTGCCTGCCGCGACGCTGCGGCAGGCGCTGGCCTTCTGGACCCGGGTGCACGGCGTCCTGTCGCTCGAACTCGCCGGCCACTTCGCCGGCATGGGGTTCGACCCGGCGCTGCTGTTCGACGACGAGATCGACGACCTCCTCGGCCGCTGAGCGCCGGGTCGGGACGCGCCGCCGGCCCCCTCCCGCCACCGCGACGGCACCGGTCGATGCCCGTTGTCCGGTACGGCTAAGGTCAGCAGTCGGCTACCGTACGCATACGAGGATGGGACCCCTCGATGAGATGTGCCTTCTGTGGCCGGTGGTGGCCGTTGCCCTGGGCGTGCGGCCGGTGCCGGCGTGACCGCCGCCGGATGCGCCGCGACTACCTACGCCGCGCCGCCCCGCAGGACGCGCTGCGCGACCTGACCCGCACCGACCCGGACCGCTGACCGGCCACCACGCCGTCCGGCGGGAGCCGGCACGGGCGAAGGGGCACGGTCCCGCCGTGGCTATCCTGGGCCCGTGCTGCCCCTGCCGCCCGGCGACTTCCGGGCCTACCTGTTCGACTGCGACGGCACCATCGTCGACTCCATGCCGGTGCACCACCTGGCCTGGCGGGCGGCGCTCGACGAGTGGGGCTGCGACCTGCCGGAGGACCTCTTCTACGCCTGGGGCGGCCGGCCGGTGGCCGACATCGTCGTCGACCTCAACGCGCGGCACGGGCTGGCCATGCCGGTCGACGTCGTGGCCCGGTGCCGGGAGGACGCCTACCAGAGCTTCCTGCCGCAGCTCACCGCCGTGCCGGGGGTGCTGGCACACATCGAACGGGCACACCGGCAGGTGCCGTTCGCCGTGGTCTCCGGCAGCACCCGGGAATCGGTGACCGCCTCGCTGACCGCGCTCGACCTGTTCGACCGGTTCGACGTGCTGGTCTGCGCGGAGGACTACGCACGGGCCAAGCCGGACCCGGAGTGCTACCTGCTGGCGGCCCGGCTGCTCGACGTACCGCCGGAGCGGTGCCTGGTGTTCGAGGACACCGACCTGGGGGTCGCGGCGGCGACGGCGGCGGGCATGGCCTCGGTCCGGGTCCCGCCGCCCTGGCAACGCTGAACCGCCGCCGGGCCGGGGGCCGTCACCCCCGGTAGAGCTTCTCCGCGTACGTCGGGCCGTAGTAGTGCTCCAGGTCGGCCAGGCTCTCGGTCAGCGTCTCCACCTCCTTGGCCAGCCGGGCCCGCGACGGCAGCGCGTCCGGCTGCCAGGTTTCCGGCTGCCACAGCGCGGACCGCATGAACGCCTTCCCGCAGTGGTAGAAGATCTGCTCGACGGCCACCTCGACGGCGAGCACCGGCCGGTGCCCCTGGACCAGCATGTCGTCGAAGTAGGGCGCGTCGCGCACCAGCTTCGCCCGGCCGTTGATCCGCAGGGTGTCCGTCCGGCCCGGGATCAGGAAGATCAGCCCGACGTGCGGGTTGTCGAGGATGTTGCGGTAGCCGTCGGCGCGCCGGTTGCCCGGCCGCTCCGGAACGGCGATCGTCCGGTCGTCGAGCACCAGCGCGAAGCCGGCCGGGTCACCCTTGGGCGAGACGTCGCAGCTACCGTCCGCGCCGGCCGTGGCGACCAGGCAGAACGGCGAGGCGGCCAGCCACTGCCGGTCCCGCTCGTGCAGCACGGTGCGTTCCTTGGCCGCCGCCCGGGGCATCGGTGCCCCCAGCAGCGCGCGTAGCTCCTCGTGCGAGGTGATCTCCGCCGTCACGTCCGCCTCCCCCGTCCGTTGGTCCCGGTGGCGGGCGGTGGCACACCGGCCGCCGTACGTCAGCCTAGGCGGGCGTGGCGAGCGGGTCTGCCCCCGACGACGGCGGGTACCGGCTCGTCCCGCCCCCGACGACGCAGTGGAGGGCCGCCATGGAGAGCCGACTGAAGGTGCTCGGGCACCCGGTGCACCCGATGCTGGTGATGTTCCCGGTGGCGTTGCTGGTCACCGGCACCCTCTTCGACATCGTGGACACGGTCGGCGGGCCCGACTTCCTCGCCGAGGTGGCGTACTGGAACATCACCGTCGGCCTGGTCGGTGGCCTGCTGGCCGCGGGGGCCGGCGCGTTCGACCTGCTGGCCATCCCGGCCGGCACCCGGGCCAAGCGGGTGGCGCTCACCCACGCGGCGGCGAACGTCGCGGTGATCCTGCTCTTCGCGGCCGTCTGGGCGGTCCGGTTGAACGCCGACTCCCGGGCGGCCGGCGGCGCGCTGATCGCCATCGAGGTGGTCGGCCTGGCCATTCTCGGGGTCAGCGCCTGGCTCGGCGGGGAACTGGTCGACCGGCTGGGGGTCGGGGTCGACTCGGACGCCGGCCTGGACGCCCCCAGCTCGCTGCGGCCCACCGCCGCCCGCCGGCCGATGGGAGAGGTGCGGTGAGCGAGCAGCCGGGCCGGGGCCGGCGCGACCGCCAGCAGGGCTGGGACCCGATGGGTGAACTCCAGGCGCTGCGTGCCGAGCTGAGCCGGCTGGTCGGCGGCCGGGGCGCGTCGCCCGACGTCGAGCTGACCGAGGTCGCCGACGGCTGGCAGGTGGTCGTCCGGCTGCCCGGGGTGGCGCCGGAGGAGGTCGCCGTCGAGCTGGACGACCGGGAACTCTGCGTCCGGGCCCGGTCCGAAGCCGAGGTCAACGCCGACCAGGGCATTCCCGGCGGGTTCGAGACCCGGGGTTTCGAGTACCGGGTGGACCTGCCGTCCCGGGTCGACCCCGACGCCATCGACGCGGTGATGGACCACGGCCTGCTCCGGGTGCACCTTCCCCGGGCGGCCCGGCCCGCGCCGCGCACCATCACCGTCGGCCGTACCGGCTACCCGCCCGGCCCCACCCGCAGCGGTACGCCCACCGGCGTGGACCCGGCGGCGGACCGGGAACTGCACCGTCCGGGCACCGCCGCCGACCCGCTCGACCGGCCGTAGGGACCCCGGTGGACAGCCCCGCCCTGGGTGGCCCGCTGGGGGAGCGGGTGCCCGACGTGGCCCGGATCGCCGTGCTGCGGGCCAACGCGCTCGGCGACCTCGTCTTCCTGCTGCCCGCCCTGGACTCGCTGCGGGCGGCGTACCCGGCGGCAGAGATCGTGCTGCTCGGCGCGCCGTGGCACGCGGCGTTCTGGCGGGACCGGCCCGGCCCGGTCGACCGGGTGCTGGTCGTCCCGCCGGCCCCCGGCATCCGCGAGCCCGGCCCCGACGAGCGGCCCGGGTCGCTCGACGACTTCCTGGCCGCCGCCGCCCGGGAGGGCTACGACCTGGCGTTGCAGGTGCACGGCGGCGGGGCCAACTCCAACCCGATCATGAGCCGGCTGGGTGCCCGGGTCACCGCCGGGTTGCGCGCCGAGGACGCCCCACCGCTGGACCGCTGGCTCCGCTACGTCTACTACCAGCCCGAGGTGACCCGCTACCTGGAGGTGGTGGGCCTGGTCGGGGCGGACGCGGTCACCGTCGTACCGAAGCTCGCGGTGACCGACGCGGACCGGGCACAGGCGCGGGCGGTGCTGGGCGAACCGGACCGGCCCCGGGTGGCGCTGCACCCCGGGGCGACCGACACCCGGCGGCGCTGGCCGGCGCGACGGTTCGCCGAGGTGGCCCGGGCGCTGCACGACGACGGGTACGAGGTGCTGGTCACCGGCACCCCCACCGAGCGGGCGGTGGTGGACGAGGTGGTCGCGGCGGCCGGGGTGCCGGTCCGTCCCCAGGTCGGCACGCTCAGCCTCGGCGGGTTGGCCGCCGCGTACGCCGGCTGCGCTCTGGTGGTCTCCAACGACACCGGCCCGTTGCACCTGGCCGGCGCGGTGGGGGCCCCGACGGTGGGCGTCTACTGGGTCGGCAACATGATCAACGGGGCGACGCCGTTGCGCGCCCGGCACCGCCCGATCGCCGCCTGGACGACGCGCTGCCCGGTCTGCGGGGTCGACTGCACGCCCGGGATCTATCCGCACCGGCCCGGCGACGGCAACTGCCCGCACCGGGATTCGTTCGTCGCCGACGTGCCGGTGGCCGAGGTGCTCGAAGCCGCCGCCGACCTGCTCCGCCCCGAACCGGGCAGCGCCGCCGGCTGACGGCCCGGCCGGGCAGTGCCCCCGGTCGACGGCCCCGGCCGGGGCGACCCTGGCGCGGCCGGCGGCCGGAGCCGGCCGTGCGGATGGCCGTCGTCTGCGGCACCGCCGGGCACGGATCAGGCCGGCTGAGGGGTGTCGGCGGAGACGACCTGCCACGCCTCGACGTCACGGTCGGTGACCGTGGTCGGTGACTCCAGGTGGTACGCGCCGCTGGGCAGCACGCCCGCGCCGCCGTACCGGGCCAGCACCGCGAGCTGGGCGGCGACGTCCTCGCCCTGGTGGTTCTCCGGCACCCGCCGCCAGAACTCGAAGCCGCCCGCGTCGACAAGCGCCGCCCGGTCGTAGAGCACGCAACCGCCGATCCAGGAGACCTTGTACGCCCGCCACGCCCCCGCCGGCAGGCCCAGCTTCTGCTGGACGTGCAGCAGGTTCGCGGCCGGGTGGATGGCGGCCCGCTGCCACTGCGGGGTGTCGGGGCGGACCCGTTCCGGCACCACCGGACCGTCCCACTCCTCGTAGTGCCCGTGCGTCTCGGGGCGGACGTCGTCGGCGTACGACAGGCCGTGCACGGCGTTGCCGACGAACCCGCAGCCCAGCTCCCCGATCGCGGTGACCAGCCGGTCCAGGGTGCCCGGTTCGAGCCAGACGTCGTCGTCGAGGCAGAGCACGTACCGGGCCACCGACCGGTCCAGCAGGTACGCCCGGTGTTCGGCCAGCCCACGCCGGGGCAGCCGGCGGGTGAGCAGCACCGGGTGCCCCCGGTGGCGCAACGCCCGGACCATGGTGGCCGCCGCCGGGTGCGCGTACGCCGGGTCGTGGTCGGACTGGTCGCTGACGACCACCCCGAAGTCGGGGACCTCGACCTGGGCGGCCAGCCCGGCCAGGGTGACCGCCAGTTCGGCCGGCCGGTTGCGGGTGGGGATCAGCACGTCGAGCCGACGGGGTCGGCGGAACTCCCCGGCCGAGCCGAGGTCGAGCGGTCGGTTCACGTGGTCCTGCCCAGGTGTTCGGGGGTCGGGGCGGCCGGGGTGGGGTCCGGGTCGGGTGCCGTCGGCGGACCGGCGTCGGGTCGTACCGGATCGGCCGGCGCGTCGACGGCGGTGGCCGGGCCGATGGCGGCCTGGGCGCGGATCCGGTCGATGATCGCCGAGGTGGACCGGTCCGGCACGTAGCCGAGGGTGCGCACCTGACCGCCGAGCCGGCGCACCAGGGGCGCCTCCGGGACCATCTCCGGCGGGTAGTCGCCGCCCTTGACATACACGTCGGGGCGGACGGCCTCGATCAGGTCGGCCGGCGAGTCCTCCTCGAAGACCACCACGTGGTCCACGCAGGACAGCGCGGCGAGCAGGGCGGTCCGGTCCTCCACGGGGTTGACCGGCCGGTCGGGGCCCTTGAGCCGGCGGACGCTGGAGTCGGAGTTGACCGCCACCACCAGCAGGTCGCCGAGCGCGCGGGCCTGCTCCAGGTAGCGCACGTGACCCGGGTGCAGCACGTCGAAGCAGCCGTTGGTGAACACCACGGACCGGCCGGCCCGCCGGTGGTCGGCGACGATCGCGTCCAGCTCGCCGGTGCCGACGAGCGTCGGATGGGTGCCGCCGCCGGCTGCGCCGCCGAGCGCGTCGAGCAGGTCCTCCCGGCGGCACACGCAGGTGCCGGTGTCGGAGACGGTGATGGTGGCGGCGAGCTGGGCCAGCTGGGCGGCGGTGGGCAGCGGCGCCCCGGCGGCCAGCGCGAGGGTCATCGCCGCCAGGTACGCGTCGCCCGCGCCCACGGCGTGACTGGCCGGGACGGGGGTGCTGTGGCTGCGCCGGGGCGCGCCGTCCGGGCCGCCGACGATGGCGCCCTCGGTGTCCAGGGTCACCGCGACCACGTCCGCGCCGGTGTGCGCCCGCAGCTCGGCCAGCCGCGCCTGGGCCAGCCCGGCCCGGTCGACCCCCTCGCCGACGGTGGCGTTGACGGTCACCCCGGCCCCGGTCACGCTCAACCCGTCCCCGGTCATCGCGACCCGCCCCTCACCCGGGGTCGGTTCCCCGGTCGGGCCGGTCGGCGCCCGGCCGACCCCGCCCGGGGCGGTGCCCACGACCAGCTCCGACGGCCCGTCCGCCGGGTCGTTCGGCGGGTGGTCCAGGTGCAGGCCGGTGCCGCCGGTACGGGTCGGGGCGGGCGGCGCGCCGAAGCCGGCGGCGGCGCGGGCCAGCAGCCGGGTCGCCTCGGCGAAACTGGGGGTGACCACCGTCGGGTTCAGCCCCCGCCAGTCGGCGAGGTCGTGGGCGTCCAGGGCGACGGTGGCGTACCGGTAGCGGTGGGCGACCAGCCAGGCGCGTACCGGGGCGGGCAGCGCGCCGAGGCCGTAGTCGCAGACCACCAGCGTGGGCGCGACCCCGCCGGCCACCGCCCGCAGCTCCTCGGTGGCGCAGCTCAGGGCGGTGAGCAGCCGGCCGACCCCGTCGTCGTCGAGCGGGTCGTCCGGGTCGCCGGAGTCCTCGCGGAGCAGGATCTGGTTGCCGGCGAGCATCCGGCGTTTCACCGGCGTCGGCCGGTGCGGTTCGCTGACCGTACGGTCCCAGACGCCGGCCCGGTCCAGGCAGTCGTGCAGCTCGTCGCCGGCCACGTCCGCGCCGACCGGGGCGACGAGCAGGGCCCGCCCGCCGAGGGTGGCGATGTTGACCGCCGTGTTCGCGGCCCCACCGGCGGCGGTGATCCGTCGGCGCAGGGTGAGGATCGGCGCGGGGGCCTCCCGGCACAGCCGCTCCGACTCGGCGAAGCGCCACTCGTCGAGCATGGCGTCGCCGACGACGAGGACGGCGCGTTCCCGCCAGCTCTCCACGACGGTGGCGAGCCGGCGCTGTTCCGCTGCTGCTCCTGCCATGCCCACCGGGGTCCCCCGGCCTGACCTGGCCAAACCCGCCGCCGTCTACCCGTGGCCGGGGTCGGTGTTTCGGGGCCTGTGCCCCGGGAACCGACCAGAGGTATCCGGAGAGGGGAAAACCGACATGGCAGCCACGACATTGCAGGGCAAGCGGATCGCGTTCCTCGCCACCGACGGCGTGGAGGAGGTCGAGTACGTGCAGCCGCGTGAGGCGGTCGAGAAGGCGGGCGCGACCGCCGAGCTGGTGTCGCTCAAGCCCGGCACCATCCAGGCCTTCAACCACCTGGACCAGGGCAGGACGTACGACGTGGCGGTGACGGCGGCCGACGCGGACGCCGACGGCTACGACGCGCTGGTGCTGCCCGGTGGGGTGGCCAACCCGGACTTCCTGCGTACCGACCCGGACGCGGTCCGGTTCGTGAAGGCGTTCTTCACCGCCGGCAAGCCGGTCGGGGTGATCTGCCACGGCCCGTGGACCCTGGTCGAGGCGGGTGTGGTGGCGGGCCGCCGGATCACCAGCTGGCCGAGCCTGCGTACCGACCTGACCAACGCCGGCGCGAGCTGGGTCGACGAGCGGGTGGTGACCGACGGCAACCTGGTCAGCAGCCGCAAGCCCGACGACCTGCCGGCGTTCTGCGCGGCGATCGTCGACCGGTTCGCCGACGGCGACTGAGCCGTACCCCGACGGGCATATGGGTCCCTGGTGGCCCGCGTGCCCGTCGGTGCCGGGCGGGTCCGCGGGCAGGTTTCCCCGGTGGGCAGGCATGTTCGCGGGGGAGCGGGAAAGAAGGCGGGATGACCGCCCAGACCCACGGCCAGCCGGTGCTCCAGGCCCGCCAGCTCCGCCTGTTGATGTTCGGCCTGATGACCGGCATGCTGCTGGCCGCGCTGGACCAGACCATCGTCGGTACGGCGTTGCCCACCATCGTCGGCGAGCTGGGCGGGATCGACCACTACTCGTGGGTGGTGACCGCCTACCTGCTCGCCTCGACCGCCTCCACCCCGCTCTACGGCAAGATGGCCGACCTGTACGGCCGCCGCCCGGTCTTCCTCTTCTCGATCGGCACGTTCCTGCTCGGCTCGCTCCTGGCCGGGCTGTCGCGGGACATGACCCAGCTGATCGTCACCCGGGGCGTGCAGGGCATCGGCGCGGGTGGCCTGATGACGTTGGCGTTCACCATCATCTCGGACGTGGTGTCGCCCCGGGAGCGTGGTCGCTACCAGGGGCTGTTCGGGGCGGTCTTCGGCGTCTCCTCGGTGGCCGGGCCGCTGGTCGGCGGCTACTTCGCCGAGACCAACTGGCGGTGGATCTTCTATTTGAACGTGCCGCTGGCGCTGCTGGCGATCGTGGTCTGCTACCACGTGCTGCGGTTGATCCCGTTCGAGCGGCGGGAGCACACCGTCGACTGGCTGGGCGCGGCGCTGCTGGTCGCCGGGGTGAGCGCGCTGCTGCTGGCGCTGAGCTGGGGCGGCAACTCGTACGCCTGGGGTTCGGCGACGATCATCGGGCTGTTCGTGGCGGGCGCGGTGCTCGGGGTGGCGTTCGTGCTCCAGGAGGCCCGGGTCGGCGAGCCGATCCTGCCGCTGGGGCTGTTCCGCTCGGCGACGTTCGCGCTGGCCAACTCGGCCGGTTTCGTGCTCGGTCTGGTGATGTTCGGGTCGATCATCTTCATCCCGCTCTACCTCCAGATCGTCAAGGGCGCCTCACCCACCCGCAGCGGTCTGCTGATGCTGCCGATGATGGCCGGCATCATCGTCACCTCGATCGTGACCGGCCGGGCGATGAGCCGGATCGGCCGGTACAAGTGGTTCCCGGTGGCCGGTTCGGTGGTGCTGGTCGCCGGCATGCTGCTGTTCACCCGGCTCCAGGTGGACAGCTCGCTCTGGGCGGCGTTCGGCTACATGGTGGTCATCGGCGTCGGGCTGGGCCTGTGCATGCAGTCGCTCATCCTCGGCGTGCAGAACGCGGTGGACGTGCGGAACCTGGGCGCGGCGACCTCCTCGGCGACGTTCTTCCGGTCGCTGGGCGGCTCGTTCGGGGTGGCCATCCTGGGTGCGGTGCTCTCCACCCGGCTCGCCGGCGGGCTCGCCGACCGGCTTCCCGGTGCGATCGCCCAGCTCCCGCCCGACCAGCGGGCGGCGGTGGCGGGCGGCGGCACGAACATCTCGATCAACGACCCGGCGACGATCCTGGCCCTGCCCGGTCCGGTCCGGGCGGCCATCCAGGCGTCCTTCGTCGAGTCGCTGCACCTGGTGTTCCTGACCACCGGCCTGATCGCGCTGCTCGCCGTGCTGGTCACCCTGGCCCTGCCGAACGACCAGCTCCGGGGTGCCGGCCCGCAGGGCGCGACCGGCGGCACCGACCCGCTCGGCGGCCCGGCCCCCGCCCCCGGCGGCAAGCCCCTGACCAGGGAGTCCAAGGAGGAAGCCGCCGCCGACCTCAACGCCAAATCCCAAACCATGCTCTGACCCGCGCCCCACCCGGCCCCGCCCCGCGTGGCCCGCCCCGCCCGGGTCCCGCCGCGCCCCGCCCGGTCCCGCCCCGCCCCGGTGATCAAGAAGTTTGCGTCAGAAATCGCGCGGAGGCTGACGTGAACCTCTTGATCACCGGGGCGAGAATGGGCATCGACTGGGCGAAACGGGCATCGTCGGGGCGAGGCGAGATGGGGCCTCAGCGGAGAAACCGGCGGGGGTCGGGGCTACTTGAGGATGAGGCGGTTGGTCTGGGTGAAGACGTCGAGGTCGGCGAGGGTTTCCGGGACCGAGAGGGAGAGCGGGGCGGGGAACTCGTGCGGGTGCAGGAACGCTGCGTCGGTCGTCTCGTCGGTGACCCGGGCCAGCTCGCCGTCCCACTCGTCGACCCGGAACGCGGTGGTGAAGATCTGGTAGGTGTGGCCGTACATGTTGGTGTGGGTGCGGTCGGGGCCGGTGTAGAGGGCGAAGGCGCTGACCCGCAGGGCGCGCAGCCCGGTTTCCTCGCGTACCTCGCGCACCGCGCAGTCGGCGATCGACTCGCCGAGTTCCATCGCGCCCGCCGGGAGTGCCCACTGGCCGTTGTCCGAGCGGCGGATCAGCAGCACCCGCCCGTCGTCGTCGCGCACCACGGCCCGGGCGCCGACGAACATCAGCGTCCGGTCACCGGCCAGGGCGCGTAGCTGTCCCACGTACGAGTCGGCCCAGGAGATACTCACCCGGACAATCTACGCACCGGTCCGAGGATGGTCCGGCGTTCCGGGGGTTCCCAACGTGTGACCGGCGACACTAGCTTGTCACCCATGCGTAGCACGATGATGGACGCCCCGCTCCAGGTCGCCCGGATCCTCGAACACGGTGTCACCGTGCACGGCACGGCCGAGGTGGTCACCTGGACCGGGGCCGAGCCGCGCCGGTTGTCGTACGCCGAGGTGGGGCGGGTGGCGGCCCGGCTGGCCCACGCGCTGCGCGACGAGTGCGGGGTGACCGGCGACGAGCGGGTCGCCACCTTCATGTGGAACAACACCGAGCACCTGGTGGCGTACTTCGCGGTGCCGAGCATGGGCGCGGTGCTGCACACCCTGAACATCCGGCTCTTTCCCGACCAGGTCGCCTACATCGCCAACCACGCGCAGGACCGGGTGGTGCTGGTCGACTCGACGTTGATCCCGCTGCTGGCCCGGGTGCTCGGCGAGCTGACCACGGTGCGGCACGTGGTGGTGGTCGGCGGGGGCGACCCCGGGCCGCTGCGGGCGGTCGCCGGTGACCGGGTCACCTTCCACCACTGGGACGACCTGCTGGCCGGCCGGCCCGAGCACTACGACTGGCCCGAGGTCGACGAGCGGGACGCCGCCGCGCTCTGCTACACCTCCGGCACCACCGGCCACCCCAAGGGCGTCGCCTACTCGCACCGGTCGATCTACCTGCACTCGTTGCAGGTGTGCCTGCCGGAGGGCTTCGGGCTCGGGCCGGGTGACCGGGAGCTGGCCATCGTGCCGATGTTCCACGCGATGTCCTGGGGGCTGCCGTACGCGGCGTTCCTCTCCGGCGCGTCGCTGATCATGCCGGACCGGTTCCTCCAGGCCGCGCCGATCGCCGAGATGATCGCCGCCGAGCGGCCCACCCTGGCCGGTGCGGTGCCGACCATCTGGAACGACCTGCTGGCCCACCTGGACGCCCACGAGGTGGACACCTCGTCGCTCAAGGAGGTGATCGTCGGCGGTTCGGCCTGCCCGCCCGCGTTGATGCACGCGTTCGCCGAGCGGCACGGCATCGAGGTGATCCACGCCTGGGGGATGACCGAGATGTCCCCGCTGGGGTCGGTGTCCCGCGCTCCGGCCGGGGCGACCGGCGACGACGCCTGGCGGTACCGCTACACGCAGGGGCGGGTGCCGGCCGGGGTGGCCGCCCGGATCGTCGGCCCGCTGGGCGAGCCGCTGCCCGCCGACGGGGCGTCCGTGGGGGAGTTGGAGGTACGTGGCCCGTGGGTGACCGCCCGGTACGTCGGCGACGACGCCCCCGCCCCGGAGAAGTTCCGCGACGGCTGGCTGCGTACCGGTGACGTGGGCACGCTCTCGCCGGACGGGTTCATCACCCTCACCGACCGGGCCAAGGACGTGATCAAATCCGGTGGGGAGTGGATCTCCTCGGTGGAGCTGGAGAACGCGTTGATGGCCCACCCGGACGTGCAGGAGGCCTGCGTGGTGGGGGTGCCCGACCAGCGGTGGGGTGAGCGTCCACTGGCCACCGTGGTGGTGCGGGAGGGCGCGTCGACCAGTGTGGAGCAGCTCCGTGCGTTCCTCGCCGGTTCGGTGGCACACTGGCAGCTGCCGGAGCGCTGGGCGGTCATCGACGCGGTGCCCAAGACCAGCGTGGGCAAGTTCGACAAGAAGGTGGTGCGTTCGCGGTACGCCGACGGCGACCTGGAGGTACGGGAGCTGGCGGGGCCGTAACACTTTTCGGCGCTCCGTCGCCGATAGGGGTAGGGACGTCACTCCTGAAACATCCCTCCCCACGGGGCGGCCCCGGCGTTCGCACCGCGCCGGGGCCGCCCTTCCTCGCGGGTGACCCGCCATGTCATTGTTGCGAGAATTGCTCGCGTCTGTCCGGGCGATTGCGAAATGTCCTCGGAACTACTGCCCGGCGGTGTCGATCAGCACCTTCCCCACCACCGCGTCCTCCACCGCCCGGTGCGCGTCGGCGGCCTGTGCCAACGGGAAACGGTGCAGCGGCAGGCCGGCCTCGCCGCCCACCCGTACCGCCCCCTGGGCGACCGCCGCCGCCACGTCGGTCACCGCCTGCGCCTTGGCCGCCTTCGGCGCGGTGTAGACCAGCACGAACTGCCAACGGGCGTTCGGGGCCATCAACGGCCGGATCGGCAGGGTCACCTCGCCGCCCCCGTCGTCGGCGTAGACGCAGACCGCCCCACCGGGACGCAGCAACTGCACGTCGGTGGCCGCGTTGCGGGCCGCGGAGACCTCCACGACGGTGTGCACCCCGTCGGGCGAGATCTTGCGGACCTCCTCGACCACGTCCTGCTCCCGGTAGTCGACCACGAAGGACGCCCCGGCCGCCGCCGCCAGTTGCGCCTTCTCCGGGCTGCTCACCGTCGCGATCACACAGGCGTCTCCCCAGCGGGCCAACTGGATCGCCGCGTTGCCCACCGCGCCCGCCCCACCCTGCACCAGCACCACATGGTCGCTGAGCGCCCCGGCGTGCAGGGCGTCCGGCATGTACTCCCCGACGGTCAGGCAGCGGTGCGCGGTGAGGAACGGGATGCCCAGGCAGGCGCCCAGCTCGAAGGAGGCGTCCCCCAGCGGCACCACCTGCCGGACCGGCACCACCGTGTACTCGGCGGCCGTACCCCACGGGCGCTGCCAGGCGGCCTCCCAGACCCACACCCGTTCCCCGGTCAGACCCCGGTCGACCCCCGCGCCGACCGCCTCCACCACGCCCGCCCCGTCCTGCCCCGGGGTCTGCCAGCCGACCGGCAACGGCTGCTGCCGCCGGCTCTTCCAGTCCGTCGGGTTCACCCCGGACACCGCCAGCCGGACCAGCACCTCCCCCGGGCCCGGCTCGGGCACCGGCCGGTCGACCAACCGGAGCACCGACGGGTCACCGGTGCGTTCGTACACGATCGTCTGCATGCCGTCTCCTCAGGCCGCCGGTTTGAGCACCACCTTCGAGTAGCCCGCCTCGCGGCGGTCGAAACGCTGGTACGCGTCCGGCGCCGCGTCCAACGGCAACTCCTTGCTCACCACGAAGCTCGGCGTGGCCCGCCCCGCCGTGATCAGGTTCCGCAGGTACTCGTTGTAGGTCTTCACGTTGGCCTGCCCGGTGCCCATCCGCAGACCCTTCTCGAACAGCTTGCCCACCTTGAACAGCAGCTCACCCTTGCCGGAGTGCTCGTCCGGCGCACCCGGGTCGTTGGCCAGATAGAGGCCGACCACGCCGATCGCGCCGGTGGCCCGGACCACCTCGACCAGGCTGTTCAGCACCGCCGCCGGCTGCTCCGCGCCACCCTCCCCGGTGGCCTGGTAGCCGACCGCGTCCACTCCGTGGTCGGTGCCCACCCCGTCGGTCCGGTCGAGGATCTGGGCGACCGGGTCCCCGGCCGAGAGGTCGATCGGGGTCGCCCCGATCGACCCGGCCAACCGCAGCCGGTCCGGCACCCGGTCCACCAGGAACACCTCGGCGGCGCCCATCAGGAGCGCCGAGTACGCGGCCATCAGCCCGACCGGCCCACCACCCATCACGGTGATGTTCTCGCCCGGCCGCAACCCGGTCATCGCCACCCCGTGGTAGCCGGTGGGGAAGATGTCGGCGAGCATCGCGTAGTCGTTCTCGTGCTCGGTGCCGGGCGGCAGTTGCAGGCAGTTGAAGTCGGCGTACGGCACCCGTAGGTACTCGGCCTGCCCGCCCCGGTACGGCCCCATCGCCACGTAGCCGTACGCGCCACCGGCGAAGCCGGGGTTGACGGTGAGACAGAAGCCGGTCTTCTGCTCCCGGCAGTTGCGGCAGAACCCGCACGCCACGTTGAACGGCATCGACACCCGGTCGCCGACCTTGATCCGCCGTACCCCCGTGCCGGCCTCGACGACGGTGCCCATGTTCTCGTGGCCGAAGACGATGCCCGGCTCGGCGAGCGTGCGCCCCTCGTACATGTGCAGGTCCGAGCCGCAGATCGCGGTCGTGGTGATCTGCACGACGACGTCGTCGGGGTGCTCGATGCGCGGGTCCTCGACCTGGTCGACCGTCACCTCGTGCGGCCCCTGGTAAACCACAGCTCTCATGGGTCCGACGCTAGGCGGCCCGGCCGGGTCGCGGAGGCGGTTCAGCCGAGCCGGTCCACCACCTCCGGGGTGAGGTCGTGCACCGAGGAGAGCACCGTCGCGGCCAGCTCCGCCGCGTCCGGGTCCAGCGGGTACGACCCGTGCGGCACCGCGACCACCCGCATCCCGGCGGCGGCGGCCGAGCGGACCCCGTTGGAGGAGTCCTCCACGGCGGCGCACCGGGCCGGGTCGACCCCGAGCCGCTCGGCGACGGCCAGGTACACGTCGGGCGCGGGCTTGCCCCGGGCGGTCCGCTCGGTCGACAGGGTCACCCGGAACTCGGCGGCGAGGTCCGCGGCGGTCAGCGCCGCCGCGATCAGCCGGGTCGGCGAGGAACTGGCCAACCCCAGCGGCCACCGCGAGGCCAGCCGGCGCACCACCAGGTCGGCGTCGTCGATCAGCGGTACGCGCACCGCGTACCGCCGGGCCATCTCCTCGACCACGTCGACGGCGACCTGCTCGGCGCTGCGGTCGACGCCCAGCTCACCGCTCAGGTACTCGGCCCACTCGCCGGTGCTCATCCCCATCAGCCGCCGCTGGGTGTCGGGCTGCCAAGTGCCGCCCCGCGCCGCCACGTACGCCCGGCGCACCTCCTCCCAGACCGGCTCCGAGTCCACGATCACGCCGTCCAGGTCGAACACCACCGCATCCACCGTCACCCCGCCATCCTCCCCGACCCCGCCCGACCCCGGTCGCCCGGTGTCGGCGTGTGGTGGCCCCGTCTGAGTCAGTTCTGGTCGTCCTCGTCCGCTGGCGGCGTGGGGCGGCGGTGTTCCCTGATCCACTCTTCGACGTCCTCGGTCAACCACACCTTCATGCCACGCAGCTCCCGGTACGGCCTCGGGAAGGTGCGCCGGTTCGCGATCTGCTGAAACCGCGACCGGGAGACGCCCAGGCGTTGGGCGATCTCATAGGGCCCCATCAGGTCGCCCGGCCCTCGGTCCATGTCCCGAACGTATGCACGGTCTCATCTCCCCGAACGGGGATCCCCAATAGGGGCTCTCCTATTTGACACCCCCGTGTCTGACGGTGTGGAATCGGTGACGCGGGACCCCCGCCCTGGTGGAGCTGGGCTCGGCGGGGCGGGGTGCCGCAGTGACCCGAGCCCTGGGAGGCGACCGTGACGCGCGAGGTGCCGTTGCTGGTGGAGCTGGCGTGGTGCTGCCTGGAGTGCCACCGCTACGAACGGTGCGAGAAGTGCACCGACAGCGGCTTCTGCCCGGCGCTGGAGGCCGCCCGCACTCGGATCAGGGCGTGGCGCAGGTACCGCAGTGTGTTCGGTTGGTGCTGATGGGGGCGCTACTGCCTGCGGCTCGCCAGCCTTGCCAGGTTCGTACGGAGAGCGTGGTAACCCCGGCGGGGTCAGTCCTCGGCGGCGGGGCTGGGGCGGTTCGTGGCGATCCAGGCCCGGACGGTCTTGCCATCCCAGACCCGGCCCATTTTCAAGGTGACGAGGGGATCGGGGAATCCCTTGCGGCCCACGATGATCGTGGCGCGCTGCTTGCTGATCCCGCCGAGCAGGTCGCGGATCTCATCCAGCCCAAGCAACTCCACGATCTGACGGTATGGTCTGAAGGACTTGCACAAGGCAATAGTGGGACAGGCAACCTTCTGAGGGGTTGCCCTCGTACAACTCCTTCTGCTGTGGTGGACCGATGACGAACCACGGACCCGTTCTGCCTGCCTGGACGTGTGCCGGGTGTGAATCGCCCTGGCCGCTGTTCGTCAACCAGCGCTGCCTCGCCGATCATGGAGTTGTGGTGGGTAACAAAACGCCCGTAAAACCCCCAAAATCGGCACCACAACTCCATGATCGCCAAGCGGGCCCACCCCGCTCCCCGATCGGGCACTTCCTGTCCCTGGTTGACCAGCCGCCCACGGCGTTAGCGCAACGGTGTTGCGACCGCCCTCCGGTGTCCCTCGCCCTCTACCTGGGCGGGCCGTGAGTCGTGACCGGGCAGCTAAGGGACCTGCGATGACCACACTCCGCGCAGGTGACCTGGTTCAGGTGGGCCGGGCCGCCAGCGTGCAGTTCGTCAAGCCCATCCGGTGCCGGGTCATCCGGGTGCTGGACTGGATCACCTACGACGGGTGGTGCTGGCTCGACGTCTACCAACTGGACGACAAGGGTGACGCGGTGGCCCGACGGTCGATCTTCGTACGGCCGGCGGGGTTGGTCGTCCACCGACGGACCGCCACCGTACCGGTCGGGCAACAGCGGCGGCCCAGCTCGAAGGTACGGCCATGAACTCAGCGGTAGGCTGCGGCCTGGGTGCCGTAGAGGGTGGCGTACACGCCGCCGAGGCGGATCAACTCGTCGTGGGTGCCCACCTCGCGTACCCCGCCGTCGCCGATCACGATGATCAGGTCTGCGGTGCGGACCGTCGAGAACCGGTGCGACACGAACACCGTCACCCCACCGCTGTCGGCGGCGACCCGGGCCGCCCCGTCGGCGTACCTGGCGAACAACCGGTGTTCGGCCTCGGCGTCCAGCGCCGACGCCGGCTCGTCCAGCACCATCAGCAGCGGGGCGTCGCGCATCATCGCCCGGCCGAGCGCCAACTGCTGCCACTGCCCGCCGGAGGCGTCCACCCCGCCGTCGGCGTGGCTGCGCCCCAGCCGGGTGTCCAGCCCGTACGGCAGCTTGTCGGCGACCTCGCTGTGCGCGCGGGCCAGACCGGTGCGGACCGCGTCGTCGTCGGTGGCCCGGGGCAGGTCCCCGATGCCGACCGCCAGCCGGGCGGTCAGCTCCGGCCGCGCGTAGTCCTGGAACGCGGCGGTGGTCCGCGCCCGCCAGGCGGCCAGGTCGAGGTGCCGCAGGTCGACCCCGTCGACCAGGATCGCGCCCCGGTCGGGTTCGTAGAACCGGTTGAGCAGCTTGACCAGGGTGGTCTTGCCCGCGCCGTTCTCGCCCACGACCGCCACGGTGCTGCCGGCGGGCAGCAGCAGGTCGACGTCGCACAGCACCGGTTCCGCCGCGCCCGGGTAGGTGAAGGTCACCTGCCGCAGCCGGATGCCCTCCAGCAGGCGCGCGGGCGGGCGCAGCGGCGTGGCGGGCGCGTCGGGCGGGGTGACCGGCTGCGGCACCAGCTCACGCACCTCGTCCAGGCGTTGCAGGGAACGGCCACTGCGCGCCAACTGCTGCGTGATCGTCACGGCGGCAGCGACCTGCTGGTTGAGCTGCGAGGCGAGCATGATCGCCAACACCACGTCGCCGACGTCCGCCCGGCCGCGTACGGCGTCGCGGACGACCAGGACCAGGGCGGCGACGTACCCGAGGGCGAACACGGCCTGCCCGGCGGCCCGCCACAACCCGGCGGCCAGCTCGCCGCGCCAGAGCCGGGCGGTGGCGCGCTGCCAGTGCGTGGCGTAACGCTGCTGGAGATGCCCCACCAGGCCCAACAGGCGCAGCTCCTTGGCCGAGGCCGCGGTGGTGGTCAGCTCGAACAGGTGTCGGGCCTGCCGGGTGTCGACGACGCTGTCCGCGCGGGCCCGGTCGGCGGCGGCCTGCGCCCGGCGACCGGCCAGCACCGGCAGCGCGGCCAGCAGCGGCAGCACCACCAGCGCCGGATGGGTCAGCGTGAGCAGCACGGTGGTCAGCAGCAGGCCGACCGCCAGCGACCCCCCGGTCAGCAGCGCCTGGAGGCCCTCGCCGATGCGTTGCAGCTCGTCCTGGGCCAACGCCATCCGGTCGGCGTGCTCGGGCCGCTCGTGGTGGTCCAGGTACGGCGTGCCGTTGCTGATCGCGATGAGCTGCTCGTCGGTGCTGAGCACGTTGAGCTCGGACACCTCGAAGTACCCGATGTGCGCGAAGTGCGCGCAGGTCAGAGCGGCGATCGCGGCCACCGCGACGGCCAGCCCCGCCCAGGCCGCCGCCCCGGCCCGACCGGCCGCCGCCGCGTTCGTGAGGTGTTTGAGCGCCACCGCGCTCGCCGGCACCGCCACCGCGTTGCCCACCATCAACGCCAGCGCCACGGCCATCTTGCGCCGGTCCTGCCGCCACGACAGCCGCAACAGCCCGGTGATCGCCCGCATCATCGCCTCAGCCCACCCGCTGCGCCAGCGGCCCGGCGCCCTCGTCGGTGTCCCGGTCGGCCCCGTCGTCGGCGAACCGCTCCGCCTGGAGGGTGAACATCGCCGCGTACCGGCCGCCCGCCGCCATGAGCTCGTCGTGGCTGCCCTGCTCGACGACCCGCCCCCCGTCGAGCAGGACGATCCGGTCGGCCAGCCGGACGCTGGACAGCCGGTGCGAGATGAGCACCGTCGTGCGGCCCCGGGTCAGCTCGGCGAACCGGGCGAAGAACTCGGCCTCGGCCCGCACGTCCAGCGCCGCCGTGGGCTCGTCCAACACCAGCACGCTGCTGCCGTGGTAGAGCGCGAACAGGGCACGGGCGATGGCGATGCGCTGCCACTGCCCGCCGGACAGGTCCACCCCGCCGTCGTACGCTCGCGACAGCAGCGTGTCCATGCCGTCCGGCAGCGCGTCGAGGGTGTCGAGCAGCCCCGCCGCCTCCGCCGCGCGGCGGATCCCGGCCCGGTCGTCGAGATGTTCCACCGCGCCGAACCCGATGTTGGCCGCCACCGACAGTTCGTAGCGGACGAAGTCCTGGAACACCACGGCGATCCGCCGCTGCCAGTCCCGGGCCGGCAGGTCGGCGAGGTCGACACCGTCGGCGCGCACCGCACCGGCATCCGGCGAGTAGAGCCGGGCCAGCAGTTTCACCAGGGTCGTCTTGCCCGCGCCGTTCACCCCGACCAGGGCGGTGCAGCGTCCGGCGGGGATGTGCAGGTCCAGGCCGTCCACCACCGGCGTGGCCCCACCCGGGTAGCCGAAGCGCACCCCGGCGAAGTCGATGGCCGGGGCGGTGGTGGCGGGTGGCCCGGCACCGCCCCGGTCGGCGGGTTCCGGGTAGCGGGCCATCGCCTGCTCGAACGCGGTGATGGCGGTCTCGGCGTTCATGCCGTACTGGGTCTGGGTGTCGGAGTCCGGGTAGAACTCGCCCAGCCGGATCAGGGCCAGCACCGCCTGCAACACCAGCGCCAGCGCGGCCAGGTCGTACGCCCCGTCGGCGGCGCGGACCCCGGCCAGCGCCAGCACCGCCGCCACGCCGACCAGCCCCACCGCCGTGTACGCCAGGTAGGGCCGCAGGTAGATCCGGCGGCGCTCGGCCCACACCGGGGCCAGGGCCCGGCGGTAGACCTGCCGGTAGCGTTCGGTCAGCCAGCCGGTGAGCCCGAAGACCCGCAGCTCCTTGGCGGCGGCCGGGCCCATCGCCAGCCCCCGCAGGTAGCGGCTCTCCCGGCGCAGGGCCGCCACGTCCCGGATGACCCGGGCGTAGCGGCGCAGCCCGCCGCGCTGGCCGTGCCGGAACAGCAGCACCACCGCCAGCATGACCAGCGCCGCCCACGGCCCCAGCACCACCGCGACCACCACCGTGAACCCGGCGACCTGGGTGTACGGCCCGACGAGGGCGATCAGCCCGGCGTAGGCCGCACCCGGGGTGCGGAACGCGAACCGCAGCTCGTGCCCGGCCTCGCCCAGCTCGTCCAGCACCGCCGGGTCCTCCAGCGGGGTGATCTCCCGGGTCGACAGCGACGCCTGGATGAGCCGCCGGTACATGTGCCCGTCGACGCGGCGGCTGAGCTGCTCGGCGACGGCCTTCTGCGCCGCCTCCGCCAACTGCGCCGCGATCAGCGCCGCGCCCGCGACGGCCAGCGGCCACCACACCCCGGCCGGTCCGGCCGTGCCGTGCAGCACCGGGCCGATCCGGCCGACGGTGGTGCTGACGGCGATCGCGAAGACGACCGGCAGCACCCCCCGGGACACGCTGAGCGCCAGCGCGACGGCACTCCAACCGGCTCCGGCGGCGGGCCACTGCCGGGCGATGCGCAGCCGGGCGGCGGCGGCCTCACGCCACTGCCCGACGCCGGAGGGGGAGGCGGCCATCGCGGTCAGCCGAAGATCTCGTCCCGCAGGGGCGCGGGCAGGGCCAGCTCCTGCGCGCAGGACCGCACCGAGACCTCGTAGGACCCGACCACCTCGGCGCTGTCGGCCACGGCCAGTTCCGCGTCGGTCAGGACCGTCACCGACCGGGGCCGGAAGCGGTACTCGTCGGCGTTGCCGTGCAGACCGGGCACGACGTAGGGCTCCGGCTCCACCGGGTTGTGGATCTTCGACTGGTCGGAGTTGAGGTCGCCGGCCGCACCCCAGCCGGTGAGCATCTCCGGCCGGTACAGGTGGCCGATGCCGAGGCGGTCGAACAACCGGGACACGGTCTCCTGCGGCGCGCGGCTGCACTCGTACGGGAAGTGCGTCACCGCCAGCCCCTCGGCCCCGGCCCAGGCGCGCATCCGCGCGTAGTTGAGCGTGCTGAGCACGAAGTTCTCCACCACCCGCTCGCGCCCGATCCTGCCCTCCCACTTGGCCATCCACGAGTCGAGCGAGGCGCGCGGCTGCCGGTCCAGCACCAGCAGGCGCAGCCGGTCGACCGGCCAGCCCGCCTCGACGAGGCAGCGGGCCGGGTTGAACAGCGCCTCGAACGGCACGTACGGCCCGGCCATCTCCTTGGCGAACAGCACCGGCTCGCCGTCGGGCAGCTTCCACGGCGAACCCTCGCCGCCGGTGAGCGCGAACCGGCCGATGGTCTTGACCGGCTGGTAGTAGGCCGCCGCCCGTGCCATGCCGAACAGGTTGGTCACGGCGGTCGAGCCGACCCGGCAGCGTCCCCAGCCGAGCACCAGCAGCGGGAAGTCGTCCGGGCCACGACCGGCGAACCCGTCGCGCAGGGTACGCACGATCTGGGCGGTGACCTCGTCGACGGTGGTGGTGACGACCTGGTAGCGGCCGTCGGGCGGCAGCGCGACGGTGGTGAGCGCGTCGTCGTCGGCGGCGGCCAGCCGGTGCAGCAGCGGATAGGGGTCGGTCATCGGGACTCCCGGTGGTCGGAGGGGCGGGTGCCGAGGTCGAGCAGCGCGGCGACGTCCCGCAGGGCCACCGGGCGCGACGCGGCCTCGCACAGCAGCGTCTCGATGCCCCGCAGCGCCCGCTCGCAGACGGAGCCGGGCACCCGCCGGGTGTCGGCCAGCAGTTGCAGCGCGCAGCCACCGGCCAGGTAGGGCATGGCCAGGAAGAAGGTCATGTCGTGCCGGGCCACGGCGGTGACCTGCCGCACGGTGGTGTGCGCCGCCAGGGCGGTCAGCGTGGCCCGGTCGGGCGGTTGCGCCGGGACGTCGAAGTCGCGGCCCAGGCGGGCGTCGTTGAAGTACACCGACAGGTCGGCCTGCGCGCCCTCGGCCGCGACCAGCGCGTCCAGAGCCTCCGGCGGGTAGGTGGCGTGGAAGTAGGACTCCGTCGAGTCGCGGTAGCAGCGCCGCACGGCGTCGTCGACGTCACCGTCGCCGATCTCGAAGACCAGCAGCGCGTTCTGGGCGATGCCGGTGGCCAGTTGCCGCTGGCGGGGGGTGTTCCGGTTGCCGGCGATCAGCTTCACCACGGCCCGGTCCCGGCCGGTCAACGCCGCCTGGACCAGCAGCGCGGCGGTCAGCACCACGGTGGACGACGACGCGCCCGTCCGCTCGGCCAGCGTGCCGGCGGCAGCGGCCACGGCGGTGGACTCCATCCGCCAGGTGACGACCGGCAGTGGGCCGGCGTCCTGCTCCGGCCCGTCGAAGATCCGCTGCGGCACCAGGGGCAGCCGCTCCCGCCAGTACGCCAGGGACCGGTCGGCCCGACGCTGCCCGGCCGGTGACGCCTCGTAGCCGGCCTGGTCCAGTGGCTGCCAACCCGGTGCGGGCAGGGTCCGTTCGCCCTCGATCAGGGTGCGCAGCTCCGCCAGCAGCAGCTCCAGCGACCAGCCGTCCAGCGACACGTGCGAGGCGGCCACGGCCACGGCCTCGACCTGGCCGTCGACGCGCAGCAGCGCCCACCGCACCGGCCAGTCCCGGTCCAGCCGGAACGCGGTGCCGGCCAGTTCGGCGGCGGTGGTGTCCGCCACCGCCGGCAGTTCGGCGGCGGTGGTGTCCCGCACCAGTGGCGCGTACGACCCGTCGGCCAGCAGGTGCTGGCGGGGTCCGTCGGCGTCCTCGGTCATCAGGGTGCGCAGCACCTGGTGCCGTAGCACCAGCTCCGACCAGGCCGTGGTGACCCGCTCGGTGGTGACCGGGGCGGTCAGCCGCAGCACCCGCCGGATGTTGAAGTCCCGGCTGGCCTCGCCGAACCACTGCATCGGCCGGTACATGGCCATCTGCCCCCAGGTCAGTGGCGCGGAACCGGCGGACGCTCCGGAGAACCGGGCCTGCACCGCCGCGTCCCCGACCGCCGGCTGGCCGGTGTCCGCCCGCCGGGACCGGTCCGGGTGCTCCCCGGCGGGCGTCGGGGTCACGGGGCCCGGCGGCCGGTGGTCGGGCAGCCCGGCGGCCAGGGCGCGCACCGTACGGCGGTCGAACAGGTCGGCGATGCCCACCGGCAGGCCCAACTCCTCGTCCAGCCGGGTAACGACCTCGACCACCTGCATGGAGTCGCCGCCGAGTTCGAAGAAGTCGTCGTCGACACCGAGCCGGTCCACCCGCAGCACCGCGCCGACCACCCCGGCCACCGCCGTCTCCAACTCACCGGAGGGCGCGACGTACGCGGTGCTCAGCGCGGGCCGTACCGTCGGCGTGCCGGGCAGCCGACGGGTGTCGACCTTGCCGTTCGGGGTGAGCGGGTACTGCGCCACGTACAGGAACCGGCTCGGGACGGACGCCTCCGGCAGCAGACCGGCGGCGTGGGCGCGCAGCTGCGCCTCGGTCGGCCGGGGCTCCTCCTCGGACCGCAGGTAGGCGACCAGGTGCAGGTCGTGGCCGTCGGGTTCGGCGATCACCACCGCCTCGGCGACGCCGGGGCAGCGGCGCAGCGCGTCCTCGACGGCGGGCGGCTCGACGCGCTGACCCCGGATCTTCACCTGCCGGTCGGCGCGGCCGAGCACGTCCAGCACCCCGTCCGGGCCCAGCCGGCCCAGGTCGCCGGTGCGCAGCAGCCGCCTCCCGTCGCCACCGGGGTGCGGGATCCACCGCTGGGCGGTCAACACCGGCTGGCCGTGGTAGCCCCGGCCGATCACCGCCCCGCCCAGGCAGATCTCGCCGGTCTGCCCCGGCGGCGCGGGCCGGCCCTGCTCGTCGAGGATGTGCACCTCGGCGTTGGGGATGGGGGCACCGACCGGCAGCCGCCGCCCGACCGTACGGTCCGCGCCGATCCAGTACCAGGTCGCGCCGACGGTCTCGCTCATGCCGTAGTGGTTGCCGAAGCCCGACTTGGGGCTGCCGCTGATCCACGCGTCGAACTCGGGGGTCAGGTACAGCGGCTCGCTGCCGATCATGACCTGGCGGGCGACGTCGTCGACACCACCCAGGGCGGTCATCGCCCGTACGTGTGACGGGGTGAGCTTCAGGAACCCGCACGGGGCGGCGGCGGTCAACGCGATCAGGTCGTCGAACGCGACCGGCTCGGGCGCGACCTCCAGCTCCCAGTCCGCGACCAGCGCCGTGAACAGCGTCATCACCGACCCGACGAAGTACAGCGGGGCGTGCAGCACCGCCCGCTCCCCGGGCTGGAACGCGAACTCCTCGGCGCACCAGTGCACATAGTTGACGAGCTGCCGATGGGTGCCGAGCACCCCCTTGGGAGCGCCGCTGGTGCCGGAGGTGTACATGATGAACGCCAGGTTCTCCACCCGGCAGCCGCCGTCACCGTCGTCGCCGGCCGGCTCCGGCAGGTCGGTCACGTCGAGCACGGTCGACGGGTAACCGGCATCCACGAGGCCCCGGTGTTCCGGGCCGGTCAGCAGCACCGGATCGCCCGCGTCGGCCAGGATCCGGGCCCGCCGCTCCGCCGGGTCGTGCACCGACAGCGGCAGGTACGCCGACCCGGCCGCCAACACCGCGAGGATCGCCACCACCGCGTCCACCGAGCGGGGGAGCAGCACCGCGACGGGGGTCTCCGGTCCGGCGCCGTGGCCCCGCAGCACCCGGGCGGCGTGCCGAACCCGGGCCCGCAGTTCCCCGGCGGTGGCCGCGACCCCGGCACAGCGCACCGCGACGCGCTCCGGATCGGCCGCCAGCGCCCGGTCGACGAGGACGTGCAGCGGGGTGTCACCGAACGGGCGGCGCGGGCCGGTGGCGACCGACGACGCGGCGTCCACCGTGGCCGGCTCCGGCCGGACGGCGGGGCCGGCGCCGGCACCCCCGGTGGTACGCAGCGAGGCGGGCCGCAGGTCGGTCCAGTGTGCCGCGACGTGCCCCAGGCACGCCTCGACCGGCCCGGTGAACACCGTCGTCCAGCCGCCCGGCAGCGGCCGGTCCGCCGGCCACAGGGAGTACTGGTCCTCGCCGTTGACGACGACCTGGTGCGGGTCGACGCTCACGCGAGCCCTCCGACAGTCTGCTGTGCCGCGTCGAGCCGCTCGACGGGGTCCCGCCAGGACTCCTTGGTGTACCAGTCGCCGCCGAACGCGGTGATCGTCGGGGTCCAGCCGTCGTGCGCGTCGGCGTAGCCGGCGATCTCGCGCCAGAACACGTCCACCAGCGCCGAGTACCGGCAGGCGGTCCGCAGGTCGGCCAGGGTGAACGGCGGCCCGTCCATGCGGACCAGCCGGATGTCGAACGCGCCCCGGTACTGCCGGCCGCCGACCGTGAACGGCTGCTTCCACATCGCCGCGCCGGGGGCCCGCAGGGTGTAGCGGACGCGGGAGGTGCTGTGCCCACCGTGGCGCAGGTCGCCCCACTCGGCGATGTCGGGCACCAGCGGCGGGAAGAAGTAGTGCCGCTGCCGGGGCACCTCGACCCGGTCGAAGTTGCCGGGCACGAAGTGCCAGCGGTTGTACATCATCCGCTGCGCGACCTGCCACAGGATGTCGGTGACGGTGGGGGCGGGCAGGTCGGCGGCCATCTCGGGGCTGGGCAGCACGCAGCAGAAGAAGTCGGGTTTCTTCAGCCCCGCCACCTCCTCGTCGTACCGCCCGACCGGACCGTCGAGGCGGGACAGGTCCCGGATGCCGCTGGACATGCCGTAGTCGGCGCGGCTGTCGACGACCGCGCCCAGCACGATGCCCTCCAGGATGCCGGTCAGCTCGCGCTCGTCGCCGCCCGCGTGTACGCCGCGCAGGGCGGCCGTGGTGGCACGTCGCACCCAGGCGGCGGCGTCCTCGCCGTCGACCGGCCCGGGCCGGGTGCCGGTCAGCGTGCGCAGGGTCGGCGGTAGCTCGACCTGACTGCGCTGCTCCTCCTCCCAGGGCAGCAGGTACTCGTCCTTGGCGTAGGTCAGCCCGTTGATCCGCCGGTAGCGGATGTGACCGCTACCGTCGACGTGCTCGACCAGCTCACCGGCGAGCGTGGCCAACTCGGCCAGGGTGGCGGTGCTCAGCTCCCCGGTGGCCTGCTCGCCGAGCGCGCGCAGGTACGCCGCACAGCGGGTGGTCAGCACCTTCCGGAGGCTGACCGCGCTGAGCTGGCGGCCGTTGAACTCCTCGAACCGGACCGCCCGGCCGGTGCGGAACAGCAACTGGATGGACGCGACGAAGAGCCGCTCCTCCGGGCTCCAGTCGGCCGGTGGACGTTCCCGCAACGCGGGCAGCACGCCGTCGCGGATGAGGGTGCTGGAGCCGGAGTCGGAGCGGGAGAACACCCGACGTTCGATGAAGATCAGGACGGTCTCGACCCGTTCGACCCAGTCGATGACCTCCTCCAGCCGCTCGGCCAGGCTGCCGTCGGCGTGCCAGGTGTGCAGCATCCGGTCGAGCTCGCGGCGCTGGTACTCCTCCTCGGCCTGGGCCGGCAGCCACTCCTCGTCGATCATCTCGATCATCCACCCGGGCAGGGCGAGTTCGGCCACCACCTCCTCGACCGGTAGGTCGCCGCGCGCCGGTTCGTGGATGGTCAGCCTGCCCAGCGCCGAGTGGGCCAGCACGAACCGGGCGGGGGCGGCGTCGGCACCCGGCGCGGTCAGCCGGAGTTGCTGCCGGCCGAGCAGGTGCCGGACGATCGCCTGCTCACGCAGGGTCAGGCCGTCGAGAGCGGACCGGAAGGGCACCTTGCCGGCCATGGTGAGCAGTCGCAGCACGGCCGTCTGGGCGCTGCCGCCGAACAGTTCGACGGGGTCACGCACGTCGCGCAGTTCCTGGCTCCACTGGTCGAACTTCGTACGTCGCACGGTCCCGCCTTTCTCGACCGGGGCAGGCTGCGGCGTTCGCACGATGCGGCTCGTACGACGACGGCCACCGCCGCGCGGTGACGACAGGGCATACGGCGGCCGGCAGCCGACCTGGAGGGTGGAGGGCTCGCGTGGCAGTGCCACGGCGAGAAGGAGACGACACTCCACCCCGGTGTGGGAGCGCTCCCGATCACGAAGTCTCGCCGACGATGAAACATGTGTCAACAACGTGTGTCGGCCGCCGACGACCTGCTACGACGTGTCTGCCCGGTACGACACCGATGGTCCGACTCGGGCGACGGGCCGCGGTGGTCAGGAGGAGAGCGCGGGAAGCCCGATCGGGCTGTCCGGGGGGATGACCGTGTGGCAGGCGCGGGCGACCGGGACCAGCAGCTCACGGAGCCGTTCCGTGCCGTCCGGGCCGAGGGCCAGCCAGGGACGGGCGGCGGCCCGGTCGGTCGCGTCCTCCACCGCCCGCAGGCCGGCGCGCCCCGCCTCGGTGGGGGCGCCCCCGTCGGTCAGCCACCCCCGGTCGACCAGCCGGGCCCGCGCCTGCGCCCACTCGTCCCGGGTCCAGCCCCGGCCGAGCAGATGCTCCTCCGGCCGGTCCAGGGCGACCCGGAACGCCAACGTCTCGACCGGGTCGAGACCGGCGGCGACCAGGGCGGCCACGTGCCCGTCGCCGCGGTGCTCGCGCAGCGTGGTGGCCGCCTGCCAGAGCCGGGCCAGCGGGTAGTCGCCGCGCGGCAGGGCGGCGTTGGCCGCGCCGAGCACCCGGCCGGCGGTGTCCGCCCCGACGGCCGCGGCCTCCAGCAGCGTGGCCGCCTCGGCCAGGTGCGCCTCGGGGAGTTCGTAGGTGAGCTCGGCGAGCGCCTGCACGGCCCCGGTGAGCCGGGCGCGCAACGCCTCCTGCGGGGCGGCGAGCTGCCACACCGCCGGCAGCGCCCGGCTCACCATCGGCGGGGCGAAGGTGAAGAAGACGGCGGTCACCGGGGCGGCGTCGACCGGCCCCAGCGGGGCGGCCCGGCCCGCGAAGTAACCCCGCCAGTAGCCGCGCAGCCCGATCGCCTCGTGGGCGGCGCGGGCCCGGGGGTGGAAGTAGGTGATCGCGTGCAGAGGTTCGACGTGCGTCCACATCAGCCGGGCGGTCCGCCCGGGGTCGTCCAGCGGCGGCACGCGCACCTCCGGGTCGGTGAGGGTCACCGTGGCGCGGACCGGCCGCCCACGGTGACCCCGAACCTACTGCCGGTAGGTGCCGGCCGGAAGACCCGTGTGGTCTACTGCACCGCCAGCACGTCGACGATGAACCGCAGCGGGCCGGCGGGCGCGCCGGGACGCTGCGGCTTGTCGCCGTACGCCAGGTCGGCGGGGATGTCGAGCTGGACCCGGCTGCCCACGGTCTGACCCTGCATGCCCTGGTCCCAGCCGGGAATGACGTTGCCCTGGCCGAGGCCGAAGGTGAACGGCTCGGACCGCTTCCAGGAGGCGTCGAACTCCTCACCGGTCTTGTACGACACACCCACGTAGTTGACGGTGATCTGCTGGCCGGCCTGGGCGGCCGGGCCGGTGCCCCGGATCAGCGGGGTGGCCTTGAGCCCGGTCAGCTCGCCCTCGCCCTTGGTGGCCTGCGGCTTGGTGCACAGCGCCTGGTCGGCCCCGTCGGGCAGCTTGGGGAAGTCACCCGCGCAGCCGGCCGGCGCCGCCGCCGGCTTCGGGTCGTCCTTCTCGCCGTTGCGGACCACCACGAACACCCCGACGATCACCGCGATGACGGCCACGCCGGCAACGGCGCCCAGCCACGCCTGCCGGCGCTTGCGCGCCTCGGCGGCCTTCTGCGCCGCCAACTGGGCGGCGAGTCGCCGCTGTGCCTTCGTCTCCGGGGCCTGACCCTGGCCCGCCGAACGGTTCTCCGTACGCTCGCTCACGTCCTCGACTCCCTGCTGATGTGGGTGGCCGGCCCGGCGACCCGGTTCCGTGGCCAGCGCACACGGTACCCGGATCGATGCCGAGGGTGGGCCGTCGCCCGCCCGTCGTGCCCCCGAACGGGCCGGGGCGTGCCGTTACGTGCCGCTCTTTCCGGGTGCCGGGAGCCGTCCGGCGGTAGGTTCTCGACCATGGCGATCCTCACCGACGAAGACAAGACCCTGCTCGCCGAGCCGCAACTCGCCCACGTGGCGACCATCGAGGCGGACGGCACGCCGCACGTCACCCCGGTCTGGGTGGACGTCGACGGCGAGCACATCCTGTTCAACACCGCCAAGGGGCGGCAGAAGTACCACAACATCGCCCGCAACCCGGTGGTCGCGGTCTCCGTGGTCGACCGGGCCGACGACTTCCGCACCCTCTGGGTGAAGGGCACCGCCGAGTTCGTCACCGAGGGCGCCGACGCGCACATCGACCGGCTGGCCAAGAAGTACCTCGGGCAGGACACCTACCCGTTCCGGCGGCCCGACGAGGAGCGGGTGATCGTCCGGATCACCCCCACCGAGAAGCTCGGCCGGGGCTGACCGACGCACGACCCCCGGCGGACGGCCCACCGTCGCGCCGGGGCGTCGGGCGGGTCCGCCGCTCAGGCGCTGCGGCGCGGGGTGGCCTTCTTCTCGGCGGTCTTCTTCGCGGCGGCCTTGGTGGCCTTCTTCTCCGTGGTCTTCTTCGCGGCGGTCTTCTTGGCCGGCTCCGCCTGCTTGGCCGGGGTCTTCTTCGCGGTGGTCCTGCGGGCGGTGGTCTTCTTCGCCGGTTCGGCCTTCGCCCCCGGTGCCTTCGCCGCCTGCTTGGCCGACCGGGCCGACGAGATCGGCGTCGGCTCGCCGGCCCCGCCGGACGGCGTCTCGCCCCGGGCCACCCGGGCCCGCTCCACGGACGCCTTCAGCGCCGCCATCAGGTCCACCGCTGCGGCCGGCGCGGCCTCCTCCTCCGCCGGCTGGACCACCTCGCGCCCCTCGACCTTGGCGTCGATGACCTCCTGTAAGGCCGCCCGGTAGTCGTCGGTGAAGGCGTCCGGCTGGAACTCGCCGGCCATCGAGTCGATCAGCGAGGCGGCCATCGCCAACTCCGGCGGGCGGACCTTCAGGTCCTCGTCCAGGAAGCCGAAGTCGGGGGTACGTACCTCGTCGGGCCAGAGCATCGTGTTGAGCAGCAGCACCCCGTCGCGGACCCGCAGGGTGGCCAACTGCTCCCGCTGGCGCAGCGCCACCTTGACGATCGCCACCCGCTCCGAGTCGGCCAGCGCGTCGCGCAGCAGCACGTACGGCTTGGTCGCGGTCCCCTCCGGCTCCAGGAAGTACGCCTTGTTGTAGAGGATCGGGTCGACCTGCTCGGCGGGGACGAACTCCAGCACGTCGATCGCCCGGGAACTGGTCAGCGGCAGGTCGGCGAAGTCGGCGTCGGTGAGGATCACCAGCTCGCCGCCGCCCAGGTCGTAGCCCTTGGCGATGTCGTCGTAGCTGACCTCCTCGCCGCAGACCGAGCAGGTGCGCTTGTAGCGGATCCGGCCGCCGTCGTCGCGGTGCACCTGGTGGAACCGGATGTCCTTCTCCTCGGTGGCCGAGTAGAGCTTCACCCCGATCGAGACCAGCCCGAACGACACGGCTCCCTTCCAGATCGCCCGCATCCCGATGCTCCTCTCCCCGACCTGACCAGGATCGCAAACGATCGAAGCCCCCGCACGTGCTTCCGTGCGCAACTACAGTCGGACAGGTGCCCGGCGCGCCGTTGAAGCCGATGCTCGCGATGACCGGGCCGCTCCCGGTGGGTGCCGGCTGGGCGTACGAGTTCAAGTGGGACGGGGTCCGCGCGCTCGCCGACCTGACCGGCGGCCACCCGCACCTGTTCGCCCGTTCCGGCGTGGAGATCACCGCCGCGTACCCGGAGCTGGTGACCCTGGCCGAGCAGGTCGACGACGCGCTGCTCGACGGCGAGGTGGTCCTCTTCGACCCGGCCGGGCAGCCCTCGTTCACCGCCCTCGCCGAGCGGATGCACGTCCGGGACCGGGCGAAGGCGGCCCGGCTGTCGGCGACCATCCCGGTCACGTACATGATCTTCGACCTGTTGCGGCTGCGGGGCGAGGACCTCACCGGGTGGCCGTACCACGAACGGCGGGCGGCGCTCGACGGCCTGGGGCTCGGCGCGGCCCGGTGGGCGGTGCCACCCTCCTTCACCGACGGCGCGGCGACCTACCAGGCGGCCGGGGAGCACGGTCTGGAGGGGGTGCTGGCCAAGCGGGCCGACTCGGTCTACCGGCCCGGGGTGCGCTCACCCGACTGGGTGAAGGTCAAGCTGGAGGTGACCGGCGACTTCGTGGTCGGCGGCTGGCGGCCCGGCGCGCGGAAGATCGGTGGGCTGCTGGTCGGGGTGCCCGGCCCCGACGGGCGGCTCACCTACCGGGGCCGGGTCGGCGGCGGGATCGGTGCGGCCCTGGAACGGGAACTGCTGCGCGAACTCGAACCGCTGCGCACCGACGGGTCGCCGTTCGCCGGGGACGTGCCGCGCGAGGATGCCCGGGGCGCGATGTGGGTAATCCCCCGGATCGTGGTGGAGGTCAGGTACGGCCAGCGCACCCCGGACGGGCGGCTGCGCTTCCCCCGGGTGCTGCGGCTGCGCCCCGACAAGCCGCCCGGGGAGGTCGAGGATGCCTGAGCGGGTGAAGGTGGAGGTCGACGGCCGGGCGTTGGAGCTGTCCAACCTGGACAAGGTGCTCTACCCGGAGGCCGGTTTCACCAAGGGCGAGGTGATCGACTACTACACCCGGATCGCCCCGGTGCTGCTGCCGCACCTGGCCGACCGGGCGCTGACCCGGATCCGGTTCCCCAACGGCGTCACCGGTGGCTCGTTCTTCGAGAAGAACGCCCCCGCCGCCACCCCCGCCTGGGTACGCACCGAGACGCTGCCTGTGCCCGGGTCGAGCAGGGGCCGGGAGACCATCGACTACGTGGTCGCCGACGACCTGCCCACCCTGGTCTGGCTGGCCAACCTGGCCGCCCTCGAACTGCACACCCCGCAGTGGCGGATCGGCACCCACCCGGACCTGATGGTGGTCGACCTCGACCCGGGCCCGCCGGCCACCCTGCGCCACTGCTGCCAGGTGGCCGTCCTGCTGCGCGACCGGCTCGCCCGCGACGGGGTGACGGCGTACCCGAAGACCTCCGGCAAGAAGGGCATGCAGCTCTGCTGCCCGATCAGCGCCACCCAGGACGCCGATCTCGTCTCCGACTACGCGAAGCGGATCGCCCAGGAGCTGGAACGCGAACACCCGAAGCTGGTCGTGTCGCGGATGGCGAAGAACCTGCGGCCCGGCAAGGTCTTCATCGACTGGAGCCAGAACAACGCGGCGAAGACGACGGTCGCGCCGTACTCGCTGCGGGCACAGGCGGTGCCGGCGGTGTCCACGCCGCTGACCTGGGACGAGGTCGAGGCGGGGGCGGCCGGGAAGCGGCCTTCGGCGAAGCCGTACCCGGCGGGGGAGGTGCTGCGGCGGGTGGAGAAGCAGGGAGATCTGCTCGCCCCGCTGCTCGACGGCGGCCCGGTGCTGCCGGCGTGAGCTGCGCGACGGCCCGGCCGACCCACAGCTACGGCGGGTCGGCCGGGCCGTCGGCTCAGCGGCCCCCGAAGACCTTCCGGTACGTGCCGAGCCGCAGCAGGACGGTCTCGCCGGTGGCGTCCAGGACGCCGTCGTTGTCGGTGACCGCGTACACCTGGCCGTCGCCGCCGACGGTCAGCCCCTCCAGCTTCTCCTGGGTCCACCCGTCGGTGGCCCGCAGCGCCGGCAGCACGTCCACGGCGAGCGTCTTGGGCAGCACCGTCAGCGGGCCGGCGGCGGCCGGGCCGGTCGGCAGCGGCACCGTGTAGATCCGCTTGACGGCGGCGGCCGGGCCGTTGAGCTTGTCCCGTTCGATCACGGCGAGCCGGTCACCGACCACGGTGACCTCGGAGAGCCCGATCCAGTCACCGGGGACGGAGGTGCCCTCCAGCCGGTAGCCGAACCAGCTCCAACTGTCGGCGGTCACGTCGTACCGGCCGATCCGGACGATGCCGGTCGGGTCGGTGGCGACCTCCCGCTGGAGCACCGCCCAGACGATCTCCCGGCCGTGCCGGTCGGTGCTCGCGGTGACCCCCTCGAAGCCCTGCTTGCCCAGCCCGGCGGCGACCTGGGCCGGCAGCGGCACGGTCTGCTCGGTACGCCCGTCGCCGTTCAACCGGACCAGCCTGTTCTCGCTGCCCTTCGCCCCCTCGACGGCCAGCCAGAACCCGCCCTGCGGCCGGGCGAAGATCCCCTCCGCGTCGTACCCGACGGGGGTGCCGGCGGCGTCGGTCACGGTGGTCGCGTCGGTGATCACGGCCGGCGAGCGTCGGGTGTCGACGGTCAGAATCCGGGTCGGCGTGTACGCGGCGTCGGTGACGGTGTAGAGCTGCTGCGGCCGGCCCGGTACGGCGGACAGCGCGCCCAGCGCCCCCCAGCCGATCGGCGCGCCCGAGGCGTCGTCGGCCGAGACGATGCTCGGGAAGCCCGGCTTGTCCGCACCCAACCGGTAGAGCGACACCGAGGCGCGGACACCCACCGAGGCGTCGTCGGTCTCGCTGGAGACCGCGAGCAGGTCACGGGAGGGGATGGGCAGCAGCCCCTCCGGGCCGTTGGTGGTGGGCAGCACCTGGCGCAGCACCGGGGCGGTGGGCCGGGTGAGGTCGTAAACGGCGACGAAGTTGCTCCGCTCCGAACCGACGAACGCGTACCGCACGCCGTGGTACTCGGCGATCGCCACGCCCTCCGGCTCGGTGCCCTTCTTCGCGGCCCGGTCGTTGTTGTGCAGCCCGTAGCGGACGGCGAGCCGCTCGAACGTGTTGCCGGCGTCCCAGACCACCTGACCGGTCCGGCTGTCGAAGACGGACCAGCCCCGGGTGCCGCCCCGCCAGTCACCCTCGTTGGCGGTGGCCAGGTAGCGGTCGTTGATCCAGGCCACCGCGTCGGGCTCCCGGGGGACGTCGGTGATCGACCCGGTCAGGTCGATCCGGCCGTCCTTGACCGTGTCGATGCCGCTGACCGAGGCGGTACCGGCGATGAACGCCCGGGTGATCCGGCCGGTCGGCAGGTCCACCAGCACGACCCCGTTGTTCTCCTGGAGGGTCACCGCGAGCTGGTTACGCCCGTTGATCGAGACGTACTCGGGTTCCGGGTCGGTGGGCTCGGTGATCCCGGCGGCGGCCAGCACCGGCAGCGCCCGACCGTCGGGCGCGGTCAGTGCGACGGTACGCAGCTTCCACCGCTGCGGCGTCGCCTTCCCGTCGAGGTCGATCAGCTGGACGAAACCGGCGGGGGCCTGCGGCAGGTCACCCTTCTTACGACCGGGCGGGGTGGCGTCCTCGTCCCGCTCGTTCTCGATGGCGATCGCCGCGTACCGCTCGTCGTGGCTGATCGCGATGGAGTCGGGTTGCCCACCGAGGTCGATGCTGCGTACCCGCTGCCGGGTGGCCAGTTCGATCACGTCCAGCCGACCGGACGGGGTGGTGTAGCCGGCGCTGGTGTTCACCACGACCAGCACGTAGCGGCCGACGACCGCCACCGAGGTCGGCTCGTCCTCGGCGTCGCCGAGCTGCGCCAGGGAGAGGGTGCCGAGGCCGCGCGGCTGATCCGGCCTGCCGATGTCGAGGAAGCCGATCCGCCGGGCCGCCGCGTCCGTGTAGACCAGGGTACGGCCGTTCGGGCTGACCGCGGAGATCTCGGCCACCGTCGCGGTGCCCGGGTCCTCACCTTCGGGCCGGTTCTGGAACACCGGGTAGGTGGCGGTGCGGTCGAAGGTGAGCTTCCGGTCCGGGTAACCCTGGGTGGCGTCCGCGCTGCCCGTGCCGGTGCGCCCCTGGGCGGCGACCGTGCCACCCGGGGCGGGGTGATCCGGGGCGGCGACCGCACTGCCCGGGGCGGTCAGGGTGGCCAGCGCCAGGCCGGCCACCACCGTCGAGGCGAACACTCTTCTCGCTGTCACTGCTCCTCCGAACGTTTCGATTCGGACGGAGGCTGGCAGGCGTGACCGAGCGCAGGTCGACCAGCGGGTTAACGGCCGGCGACGGGCCGGCGGTGAGCTGGCTCGCCGGCCTCGTCGTTTCGGCTGGTCTTCCCTGGTCGAAGCGGTGGCCGGGCGGGGCCGCTCCGGTCACCCGTCGATGATGACGCCGTTCGCGTCGATGCCGTGGTCGCGCCAGTAGACGTCCCACTCGTCGTCGACGTGCTGGGGAACCTTGCCCTCCGGGTAGCGGACGTAGGGCGCGGTGGGCTCCTGACCCTCGGGGAAGCAGGCGCTGCCGCCCTGCCCGCCCACGGCGATCGCCGGGTACTCGCCATCGTTACAGATGTCCTCCCGGTAGCCGCAGCCGCTGGTCAGCATCAGTGCACTCAGACCCACTCCGGCAAGGGCGATCATGATCCTCGTTCGCATGGGTCGAGTCTGGTCGCGGCGGACGGCGCTGTCATGCGCACGCGTACTCACCTCTTCCCGGCTCGGTAGGGTGGGGCCTTCCGTCCGGACAGGAGGACCGATGGTTGCCCCGCTCGCCGTGACCCCGTCGACCGATGCGCCTGAGCAGGCCGACCGGCCCCTGCTGACCTACTGCGACGACGCGACCGGGGAGCGGACGGAGCTGACCGCGAGCGGGCTCGGTGACTGGGCGGCGCGTACCGCCGGGCTGCTGCGCGACGGGTGCGGGCTGGGGCCGGGCAGCCGGGTCGCGGTGCTGTTGCCGCCGCACTGGCGTACCGCTGCGGTATTGCTCGGGGCCTGGTCGGTGGGGATGGCGGTGTCGTTCCGGCCGCGCGCCACCGCCGGGTTGCCGGTCCTCGAACCGGGCGGCGAGCGACCGTACGACGCGGTCTTCGTGACCCCGGAACGCCTGGACGACTGGCTGGAGGACGTGCCGGAGGGGGTGCACCGCTACCTCGTCGGCACCGCCCCCGGACCACTGGCCGACGTGCCGGTGGGCTGGCTCGACTGGTCCGCCGAGGTGGCCCGGCACACCGACACCCCGCCCGACTACGCCGCCGTCCACCCGGCTGCCCCGGCCACCCCCGACGGCACGAGCTACGGTGCCTGGGGACGCCTCGCCCGGGAGGTCGCCGACCGGCTCGACCTGCGCCCCGGCGACCGGCTGCTGGTCGACGCCGCCGAACACGAACAACCGGTGAAGTGGCTGTTGGCCCCGCTGGCCGTCGGCGCCTCCGTGGTCATCTGCGCCAACCTCGACCCCGCCACCCTGCCCACCCGGATCGCCACCGAACAGCCCACCCACACCCTCTGACCCACCCCGCCCTGCCTCGCACGCTGGGGGGTGCTCCCGGTGATCAAGAGGTTTGCGTCAGTCTTGATCTTCAAGTTGACGCAAACCTCTTGATCACCGGGGCTGGGGCGGCGGGTGTGGCGGGGTCCGGGGCGGCGTGTGGGGCGTTGGGTTGTGATCAACTCGGGGGAGTCGATGTAGTGGTGTCGGGATGAGTCGGACAGCGCTACGTCGACTCCCCTGAGCGGATCATGGTGTGCGTGTCGGCCAGGGGGTCAGCAGGTGGTGTTGCCGGCGGGGACCCAGCCGTCCAGGGACGGGTCCTCCGCGCCGTGGCCGTAGATCCAGGTGTCGTTGTCCTCGGACCAGCCCTGGCCGTGCCAGCGGAACCCGCGCCCGGCGGTCAGGGTGCGCAGCACCTGGCCGTGCGGAGCCGTGCGCAGCCAGGTGTTCTGGGTGAGGTTGCACAGGTAGCCGGGTGCGTCGCTCGCCGAGGCCGGCGAGGCGGCCACGGCGGTGCCCGGGATGACGACGATCGTGATCGCCAGTGCGTGCAGGAGTCGGCGCTTCACTCGGATTCCCTTCGACGTGACGGTGTCAACTGTCTACTGTGGACACCGTACCCCTCGGGCGACGCGGACGCCGGTCGGGCGAGACGAGAGTCTGCCGGCCAGCCGGAACGGTTGCCTGCCGGGCTGGGCTGCCTCCCCGGGCCGGGCGCGGCCGGGGAGGCAGCGGCTGGCTGAATCGTTGACGTCATCAGCTCGAAAGGACGCGCGAGGGACAACCCACACCCGCCGCACGCAGCGCAGAGGGCGGCGGTGAGGGGCGCAGAACACCCGCGCCTGGGCGCAGCCGCCCGGCGCGTTGATCAAGACGGCCTGTCGGCTACCCGCACCCCGCCGCGCCGGTCAGTCGACCGTGGGCAGCTTCGGGCCGAGGACGTCGTCGGCGTCCACGATCGTGTACGCGTACCCCTGCTCGGCGAGGAAGCGCTGCCGGTGGGCCGCGTACTCGGTGTCGATGGTGTCCCGGGAGACCACCGTGTAGAAGTGCGCCTGCCGGCCGTCGGCCTTCGGGCGGAGCACCCGACCCAGCCGCTGCGCCTCCTCCTGCCGGGAGCCGAACGTGCCGGACACCTGGATCGCCACCGCCGCCTCGGGCAGATCGATGGAGAAGTTGCCGACCTTCGAGATGACCAGCGTGCGCAGTTCACCCGAGCGGAACGCGTCGAACAGCCGCTCGCGCTCCTTGTTGGTGGTGGAACCCTGGATGATCGGCGCGTCGAGGTACTCCCCGAGCTGGTGCAACTGGTCGATGTACGCCCCGATCACCAGTACCTGGTCGTCGGGGTGCCGCTGCACGAGGGCGCGAACCACCGGCAGCTTGGTGCGGGCGGTCGCCGCCATCCGGTAGCGCTCCTCGGCCTCCGCCGTCGCGTACGACATCCGCTCCGCGTCGGTCAGGGTGACCCTGACCTCGGTGCACTCGGCCGGGGCGATCCAGCCCTGCGACTCGATGTCCTTCCACGGCGCGTCGTACCGCTTGGGGCCGATCAGGCTGAACACGTCACCCTCCCGGCCGTCCTCGCGGACCAGGGTGGCGGTCAGGCCCAGCCGGCGGCGGGCCTGGAGGTCCGCGGTGAACCGGAAGATCGGCGCGGGCAGCAGGTGCACCTCGTCGTAGACGACCAGACCCCAGTCGCGGGCACCGAACAGGTCCAGGTGGGTGAACGCGCCGCCGCGCCGCGAGGTGAGCACCTGGTACGTGGCGATGGTGACCGGACGGATCTCCTTGCGCTCGCCCGAGTACTCCCCGATCTCGTCCTCGGTGAGCGAGGTGCGGGCGATCAGCTCCCGCTTCCACTGCCGGCCGGCGACCGTGTTGGTGACCAGGATCAGCGTGGTCGCCTTCGCCTCGGCCATCGCCGCCGCGCCGACCATGGTCTTGCCCGCCCCGCAGGGCAGCACCACCACCCCGGACCCGCCGGCCCAGAACGCCTCCGCCGCCTCCCGCTGGTACGACCGCAGCGTCCACGGTCTACCGCCGTCCTTGCCGGCCTCGGTCAGCTCGATCGGGTGCGCCTCACCGTCGACGTAGCCCGCCAGGTCCTCCGCCGGCCAGCCGAGCTTGAGCAGCGCCTGCTTGAGGCGACCCCGCTCGGACGGGTGCACCCGGATCGTGTCGTCGTCGATCTTGTCACCGAGCATCCCGGCGAGCTTCTTGCTCTTGGCGACCTCGATCAGCACCATCCGGTCCAGCCCCCGCAGCACCAGGCCGTGCGCCGGGTCGTTGGCGAGCTGGAGCCGGCCGTACCGGTCCATCGTGTCGGCCACGTCCACCAGCAGGGCGTGCGGCACCGGGTAGCGGGAGAACTTCAGCAACGCGTCGACCACGGCCTCGGCGTCGTGTCCGGCGGCGCGGGCGTTCCACAGCCCCAGCGGGGTGAGCCGGTAGGTGTGCACGTGCTCCGGGGAACGCTCCAGCTCGGCGAAGGGCGCGATCGCCATCCGGCAGGACTGGGCGTCCGGGTGGTCGATCTCCAGCAGCAGCGTCTTGTCGGACTGCACGATCAGTGGCCCACCGCTCACGCCAGGTCCTCTCCTCGGCCGGATTCCCCGATCGGCGACGAATCCCGCCGCAGGTCGACCATCCAGTGTTGCACGGGGGTGGGAGACTGCCAGAAAATCTTCGCAATGGGTGCAACGTTTCCCAGAGCGCACGCGTCTACCAGTGGGACGACCGACCCGGGGAGGCACACGATGCAGGTCCGCCACAGAGCCCGGGTCGTCGCCCTGGCCATGGTCATGCTGGTCGGCGCCGGTGGGTGTGCGTCCGTGCCGCAGGCCGACCCGGGTGGCACAGGAGGAGGGCTCGCCCCGGTCGGCAGTGCGGAACAGGTAACGGGGGCGGGTGCCTCCTCCCTGCCCGACCAGCTGACCGGGTCCGACACGAAGCCCCGGCCCCGGGAGAAGCCGCAGCCGAAGGTCCGCGCCACCAAGACCCCGAAGGCGTCGACCGGACGTCGCCCGCGCGTCCCGCAGAAGGCCAACCTGACCCGCTGCCAGCAGGGCGAGCACCAGCGTGAGGTGGAGACGTACCTGGCCCGGCTGGGCGGGTTCGGCACCGTCACCGTGGACGGCCGGCAGACCGACGCCGACTGCGCCGCGATCAAGAAGTTCCAGCAGCGGTACGACATCCGCCCCGCCGAGGGTCGCGCCGGCCCACTGACGTACGACGTGGCGAAGCGACTGGCCACCACCGACGTCAAGCGCTGCTCCGCCGGCTCCGGCACCACCTTCTGCATCGACCTGACCCGGCAGACCACCTGGGTGATGCGCGACGGCAAGGTGGTCGCCAAGCCCACCGTCACCCGCACCGGAATGGCCGGATACGCCACCCCCGCCGGCACGTACAGGGTGAACTTCCGCAACCTGAAGGAGTGGTCCAACCCGTACGAGGTGTGGCTGCCCTACTGGCAGCGCTTCAACGGCGGGATCGGCTTCCACGAGACCACCACCTACCTGCACAACGCGGGCATCGGCTCGCACGGCTGCGTCAACCTGCTGCACACCGACGCGGTGCGCTGGTGGGAGTTGGGCAAGGTCGGCTCCCGGGTGGTCCTGGTCGGCCGCCGCCCCGGCACCTGACCCGCCCGTCCGCCCTGCCCGTCTCGGTCCGGCCCGTCGGTAGTTGTCAATAGGGGCCGGATCGGGGGTATTTCCCCCTGTCCGTCCTGGCGACCGGGTGCCACCCTGGAAGCCGGGGGCCGGACGGGGTGGGAGGGCTGGGATGACCGTCGACCACGAGATGATCGCCGAGGACGCGGCGAACGGCGAGCAGGCGACACCGACCGACGAGGTGTCCACGGCCACCATGGTCGGGTACGCCGTCGCCGGGATCGCCGTCGTCGGCTGGTTCCTCTTCGGGTGGCTGGTGCAACGACAGGGCTTCGTCGACTCGGTCGGTGAGGCCGCCGGCACGGGCTTCGCCCTGCTGCTCATCGTCTCCGTCATCGGCACCGTACGCCGCAGCCGCCGCTGAGCTGAGCGGCAGCAGCAGCGGCAGACGGTTCCGCCGGGCGGTCAGTTCTCCCGGACGGCTGCGGTGATCCGGTGCAGGGCGAAAGTGTGCAGCATCTCGGTCCGTTCGTCCTCGGCGCGCAGGTAGCCGGCACCGATCGACACCGGCCGCAGCAGCCGGGACAGCGTCGCCCCGTGCGCGTCGACGTAGCCGACCCAGACCAGCGCCTTGTCCCGGACCGCCTGCTGGAGCACCGCCAGAGCCTCGGCGTGACCGTGCGCGGGCATCGGGCCGGCCGCCGCACGGGCCGCACCGCCACGGACCACCGCCGGGGCCCGTCGGGCCGCCCGCGCCGCCGCCTCGCCCCGCCGGATCTGCTCCACCACACCCAGCAGCCGGGGCAGCGCCAACCGGGGCGTGGCCAGCGGGTCCACCGCCCGCCCGGTCAACGGCACCCGGGTCGGGGCCCGCCGGACCCGGGGCCGGGCCAGCACCGTCGTGCCGCTGGCGTCCTCCGGCACCGGGGAATACCCGGCGTCGCGCAGCGCGGTCAGCATCCGCCCCACCTGGTACGGGGTGCACAGCACCGTCGGAGCCAGCCGGCGGAACGCCAACGCCGTCAGCCGCCGGTCGGCCAGCACCTCCGCGAGCAGCGCCTCGTCGTCGCTGCGCACGTACCCGCCGGCGGAGCCGACCCGCAGCCCACCGTGCTGACGGGCCACGTCGTCCACCAGGTATGTCAACCCCTGCGGAATCGGGGTATGCGACCGCCGCCGGAACAGGTCGTGCAGGTCATCGGCCGTGTAGCCGGAGTCCAGGGCACGCCGGACGCTGGCCGTGGTGACCCGGTGCACGCTGGCCCCACCCGCCGACTCCGGCTCGGTCACCGTCTCCAGCTCGGCGGCCAGCGTCGGATCGGGTGGGCCGGGCACCACCACGCTCAGGTCGGCCTGCACCAGGAAGTGGTCGACCGGGGCGGGGAGCAGGGCGTCCAGCGCCCGGACCGTACCCGACGAGTCACCGCCGTCGGCGTCGGCGCGCAACCCGAGCGGGTCGTCCCCACCCCGCTCGTCGGTGTCCGTCACGTCGGCGAGCAGCAGCCGCCCGTACGAGGTGAGCGCGCCGAGGCCGGTCACCCCGAGCCGGGCCGCCTCGGTCAGCACCTCCCGATGCGCGGCCTCCCGACCCCGGCTGCGCCGGGGCGCCCGCCAGTCGAGCAGCGCCAGCACCTCCTCGGCGGTGGGGGCGGTGGCCGGCTCCAGCTCGGCCAGCACCCCGAGCACCGCCCGGCGGGCGGCCGGCGCACCGGCCCGCTCCGCCTCGGCGGAGAGCACACTGACCGGCCGGTCCCGGTCGTCGCGCTGCCCCACCAGACCGGCCTGCCGGCTCATCGTCAACCAGGCGCGGGCCAGCTGCTCCCAGCGGTGGGCCAGCGACACCGCCCGCCACACCTCGTACGCGCCGGTGGGCAGCACCTGCTGTTCGCCGCCGTACCGGCTCGCGGCGGCGGGGAGGTCCAGCTCACCGAGGAGACCGGCCGCGTACGCCACCTCGACCAGCAGCGCGGTCGTCGACTCGTCCAGGGCCACCGTACGGGCCAGCCGGCGCAGGTCGCGTACCCCGATCCCGCCGGACCGCAGCACCGGCGCAGGCTCGGCGGTCAGCGCCTCCAGCAACGCCTCGGTGTGCCGTACCACCTCCATGGTCTGCCCGACCCCGGCGGAGTCGACGGCCTTGGGTTCCCGGGGCGGGGCGGCGACCGGCGGCGGGTCGATCCGCAGCGGTCCGAGCGGGCCGGTGTCCCGGCGCAGCAGCAGCCCCACCTCGCGGGGCAGCTCGACCGTTCCGGCGGAGACCGCCACCAGCAGTCGGGCCTCGACCAGCCAGCGCACCGGCGATCCGGTCGGGGCGCCACCGTTGGTCGGGTCGGGTGGCACGTCGCCCTCCGCGCCGAGCGCCGGCGCCTGAAGCGAACCGGGCGGCACGCTGCCGACCGGTGGACCGGCGGCGAGCCGGTCCAGGATCGCCCGCGCCGACGGGGGCGCGGCGAGCAGCGTCCGGCGCAGTTTCGCGGCATCCGCGCAGAGCGCCGCCGCCCGCAGGTCCAGCTCCTCCGCCGGCCGACCCAACCCCGCCGGGTACGGCGCCAGCTCGTCCACGCTGCCGGTGACCCGGAGCGCCTGCTCCGGGCCGTACAGCAGGAACCGGGCGCGGAGCCGGTCGAGTGCGCCACGGACCGTGGCCGGGGCGGGCGGGTGCGGCCCGGCGGTGGCCAGGGCGAGGACCGCCTCGGTGGAGGTGGTGCCGTCCGGGGCGTGCCGGGTCAGCCGGGCGGCGTCGAGGATCTGGAGGGTGAACTGGTCCAGCCCGTCGAGCGCGCGGGCGACCGACACCCGCGACTCGGCCCGCAGAGCGAGCGCGGAGACGTCGGCCGGCACCGGCACGACGAGGTCGGGCCGCAGTTGGAGCAGTGCGGCGAGCGCCTCGTCGGGCAGCGCGCGCAGCTGGTCGGCGAGTGAGGTGGTCATCGTCGTTCCACGCTAGCCCGCTGCCGCCCGATCGCGCCGCCCGGACGTCCGGCTCGGGCGACCTGTCCGGGTACCTTCGCAGGATGTCCGCGCTGATGGTCGGGTTCGACCTCGACATGACCCTGATCGACTCCCGTCCCGGCATCGCCGCCGCCTACCGCGCGCTCACCGCCCGTACGGGCGTGCCGGTCGACGCCGAGCTGGCGGTCTCCCGGCTCGGCCCGCCGCTGCGCACCGAACTCGCCCACTGGTTCCCGGCCGAGCAGGTCGAGGAGGCGGTGACGCTCTACCGGGAGCTGTACCCGGCGTACGCGATCACCCCGACGGTGCCGATGCCCGGGGCCCGGGAGGCGGTCGACGCGGTGCACGCGCACGGCGGACGGGTGATGGTCGTCACCTCCAAGATCGGCCGGTTGGCCCGGCTGCACCTGGACCACCTCGGGCTGGCGGTCGACGAGTTGGCCGGCGACCTCTTCGCCGAGCAGAAGGCGACCTCGTTGCGGGAGCACGGTGCCGCGCTCTACGTCGGTGACCACGTGGCGGACATGGTGGCGGCCGGAGCGGCCGGCATCCCGGGCTTGGGCGTGGCCACCGGCCCCTGCCCGGCGGACGACCTGCGCGCGGCCGGCGCACAGGTGGTGCTCGACGACCTCACCGGATTCCCGGCGGCGCTCGACCGGATCATCGGGCTAGCCTTGGAGTAGTAGACGTATCGAGTGAAGCAGGGGTCTCCAAGGTGCCGACGGGGCGAGTGAAGTGGTATGACGCGGCCAAGGGATACGGGTTCGTCACCAGCGACGAGGGTGGCGACGTGTTCCTGCCGAAGGGCGCGCTGCCGGCGGGTGTCACCGACCTCAAGGGTGGGCAACGGGTCGACTTCAGCGTGGTGGACAGCCGGCGCGGCGCCCAGGCGATGGGGGTCAAGCTGCTGGACGCGCCGCCGTCGATGGCCGAGCTGCGCCGTCGGCCGGCCGAGGAACTGCACGGCCTGGTCGAGGACATGATCAAGGTGCTGGAGGCGAAGGTCCAGCCGGATCTGCGCCGGGGCCGGTTCCCCGACAAGAAGACCGCGCAGAAGATCGCTCAGCTGGTCCACGCGGTGGCCCGCGAGCTGGAGGTCTGAGGCACCAGCCCGGCGTCGGCGGCCCGGCCCAGCAGCGCCTCCACGGCGGCGAACCCCGCGTCCCCCAGGTCGGCGGTGAACTCGTTGACATAGAGGTCGATGTGCCGGTCCACCACGTCGGGCTCCATCTCCTGCGCGTGCGCGAGCACGTACTCCCGGCTGGCCGACGGGTCGGCCCACGCCTGGCGTACCGACTCGCGGACCCAGCCGGTGGCGGCCACCGGGTCGACCGCGCCCTTGCGGGCCAGGATCGCCCCGAGCGGGATGGGCAGGCCGGTGTCGGCCTCCCACCATTCGCCCAGGTCCACCAGCGCGGTCAGCCCGTGCCGGTGGTAGGTGAACCGGGCCTCGTGGATCACCAGCCCCGCGTCGTACCGGCCGGCCGCGACGCCCGGCATGATCTCGTGGAACGGGACGATCTCGATCCGGGCCGGCGGCCGTCCGACCGACCAGAGCCGGAACAGCAGGTACGCCGTGGTCCGGTCGCCGGGCACCGCCACCGTGGCCCCGCTCAGGTCGACCCGGTCGGCCTCCCCACGGGTGAGCACGAGCGGGCCGCAGCCACGGCCGAGCGCACCGCCGCAGGGCAGCAGGTGGTAGTCGTCGAGCAGCCAGGGGAGGGCGGCGTAGCTGACCTTCACCAGATCGAAGGCACCCCGTTCGGCAGCGGTGTTGGTGACGTCGACGTCGGCGAAGGTCACCTCGACCGGCGGCGCACCCGGCACCCGGCCGTGCACCAGCGCGTCGAAGACGAACGTGTCGTTGGGGCAGGGCGAGATCGCCAGGGAGAGCGCCACGCCTCCACGGTAGCCCCGCTCCCGACCGTCCTCCCGCCGCGCCCGCCCCGATGTGACCCCGCCCCCTGCCGACGACATTCGTCCCGTCGACGGCCGGCTGTGGCCGGGGCTGCTGTGCCCCGGCCCGGCCCGGCCCGGCGTGACGTAGCCCGACCCGGCGTGGGCGGGGCCGCTGGCCGCATGCTCCCGGCCGTTCCGCAGGGTAGGTCGGGGTCGAGTTCCGGGCAGGCCCGGGCGGGGTGGGGAGTACTCCTACGCGTCCTTTCGATCTGACGGCAGCAGCGATTCAGGAACCGGCTCCCGAGTCTGGGCATCCGACCCGCCGGGTGGTTGGCTTCCCGGTGGCCCGGTGGCCCGGTGGCCCGGTGGCCCGGTGGCCCGGTGGCCCGGTGGCCCGGTGGCCCGGTGGCCCGGTGGCTCGGTGGCCTGGTGGCCCGGTGGCTCGGTGGCCCGGTGGCCTGGTGGCCCGGTGGCTCGGTGGCTCGGTGGCCTGGTGGCCTGGTGGCCCGGTGGCTCGGTGGCTCGGTGGCCTGGTGGCTCGGTGGCTCGGTGGCCTGGTGGCCCGGTGGCTCGGTGGCTCGGTGGCTCGGTGGCCTGGTGGCCCGGTGGCTCGGTGGCTCGGTGGCTCGGTGGCCTGGTGGCCCGGTGGTCGGGTGGCCTGGTGGCCCGGGTGATTCGGTGAGGTCATCAGCTCGAAAGGATGTGACCTCGGTACCCTGTCCCCAGCTCCGGCGGGTTTCCACAGGGTTATCCACAGCCCGGGGTGGGGCTGTTGAAACCGCGCTTACGCAACGGGAGCATGGCGGGGTGACGACGGAGGATCCCCCGCTGGCCGACCTCGGCCGGACGGTCCGGGCGCTGCGCCGTGAGGCCGACCTGAGCCAGCGGGAGCTGGCCCGGCGTTCCGGGGTGCCCCAGGCGACCATTGCCCGGATCGAGTCCGGCAGGGCGACCGACCCACGGTTCCACACGGTCGAGCGCCTGGTGCGGGCGGTCGGTGGGACTCTGACGGTCGCACTGCCGGCCGGGCCTGCGTCGTCGGTGGCCCCGGCCACAGCTCCGACCGCGGTGTCGGCCGCCGAGGTGACCTGTGCGCTGCCGCCGGTCCCGCACGACGAACTGCGGGACACCGCCGGGCGGCGCTATCCGGCCCACCTCGACGTCTGGCCGGTGCGGGAGCCGAAGGACTGGCCGGGTGCCTGGTGGGCGGACTGGTACAACCTGCCGCCCCCGCTGTGGCCGCTGCGGTTGCCGCCGGCGGCGTACGAACGGAATCGGGGCCACCGGGACCGGCGGCGGGCGGCGGATCGGGTCCGTCGGGACGTCAGGGTCCGGTGGGTGGAGGGTGACGGGCGGCCTGCGACGGCCTGGCGGTTCGTGGCCGAGCTGCCTGACGGCACCCTTTTGGGGGAGTTGCGCGCCCACGAGCGTGACCTGCACCTGGTTTATGGGGACGACTGGGACTGGCCGCGTGAACTCGTACTCGACGGGGTGCTGGTCGCGGCCGGGCACCGCCGGATCGGCATCGGTGACCGGTTGGTGGCGGCCATGGCTCAGCGGATGGACGACAGGGGCATCGGCCTGGTCCGCACGGTGGTCGAGGAGCACATCGCCATCCGCTTCCTGTCGGCCTGCGGTTTCCGGGTCGCGTCCGCTCGTCCCCTCGCTATGACCCTGAAACGCCCGGCCGGCCCTGCGCCCCGGCCACCCCGACCGCCGTAGCCGCCCGGCCGCCCTACCGGAGTAAGCGCCCGGCCGTCGACCGGCGCAAACCGTGGCGGCCAACCCGCTGTGCGTCCGCTGGCACGGGGCTGTCGGGTGCCTCTCAGGACAGCGCGTGGGCCGCCTCGGTCAGGGCGGCGAACGCCTCCCGCATCCGCCAGCCGTCGCGGTCCCGGGGGCCGACCGGGTTCGAGACGGTACGCAGCTCGGCGAAGGGGATGCCGGCCTGGGCGGCGGCGACCGCCACCGCGTACCCCTCCATGGCCTCGGCCACCGCGTCAGGGTGCCGGTCGGCCAGGGCGGTGGTGCTCGCGGCTGTGCCGGTGACCGTGCTGACCGTCAGCACCGCCCCGACGACCGCCTGCGGGAGGGCGGCGCGCAGCGCGCCCAGCAGCGCCGGGTCGACGTCGATGGTGGGGCCGCCACCGAGCAGTTCCGGGGGCATGCCCAGTTCGTCGACGGGGATGAAGCCCGCCGGGGACTCGGCGCCGAGGTCCGCGGCGACGCTGCGGGAGGCGAGCACCGTAGCGCCGACCGGGGCGCGGCCGGCGAAACCGCCGGCGATCCCGGCGCTGACCACCGCCCGGTACGGGCGGCCGGCGGCCTCGGCCAGGGCCAGCATCCGGGCCGTGGTGGCACCGGCCACGGCCGGGCCCACGCCGATCGCCCGGACGGTCACCGTCGGATCGGTCAGCCCCGCCCGGACGGCCTCCGCCTCGGCCGGTACGGCGGTCAGCACCAGCAGGCCCGTCACGACACCGACCCCGGCGACTGCCGTCGCTGGTCGTCGTCGGCACCGCTGCCGCTGCCCGGGACGGCCGAGGACGGCCGGTAGATGTGGTAGCCGGGTGGGGCCAGCCCGTCGTCGGAACGCCCGGAGTCGCCCGCCCCGCTCGGTGCCGGTGAGGTCGGTGCGGCGCGGGCCGCCGCCTCGGCCGCCGCGTCATCGGCGGCCCCGCCCGTACCGTCGGTCGGGTCGGCGGGGTCGCGGCGGGCGCGACGGGCCGCGGCGTCGGCGGCGTCGGCCTGGTCCTGGGCGGCCAGTTCCTCGTCGGTGAGCGGCCGGCCGAGCAGCCGCTGGGCGCGGAGCCGACCGGCGACGACGACTCCCCGGACGGCGGCGAGGACACCCACCCCGGCGGCGACCGCGATGCCGATCCGACCCTCGAACGGGACGAGGCCGAGCCCACCCCCGGCGACGAAGGCGAGCATCAGGACGGTTTCCGAGTGGGCGAAGGAGCTGGCCCGCAGCCGTTCGGGAATCCGTTCCTGGATCGAGGCGTCGACGGCGAGTTTGGCGATCCCGCTGGACAGGGCGGCGACCAGGCAGAACAGCGCCACCATCGGCAGCGAGAACTTCAACACGGTCAGGATGCCCACCCCGGCCACGATGATCATCGTGCTGGACTGGATCGCCGCCGGCCGGTGGATGCGCAGCCGGGTGCCGACTGCGGTGGCCAGGAAACCACCGACCGCCAGCGCCCCGCCGATCATGCCCAGCGCCGCCTGGTCGTTGAGTTCCCGGCCGAACAGGTCGTTGGTCAGGTCCCCCTTCTTCAGCGCGAACGCCAGGAAGAGCAGGAGGAACCCGTAGAGCGCGCGGAGCCCCGCCGCCCCGATCAGGGTGGCGATCACCAGCCGGCCCGCCGGTCGCCCCCGACCCAGCGGACGGTCGCCCTTGCGGCGCAGCGCCCGCAGTGGTCGGGGCACCCGCTCGGGCGGCTCGGAGTCCGCCCGGGGCGGCAGCCGCAGCGCGATCACCATGCCGACCAGGAAGATGACCGAGGCGACCCGCAGCGGCCACTGCGGCCCGAACCAGAACGCCGCCAGCCCCAGCGGTGCCACCAGCGCCCCGGCCACCGTGCCGTAGACGCTGGCCCGCGCCCCCACCTGGGACAACCCGAGCCCCTCCGGCAGCAACCGGGGCACGGCGGCGGACCGGGCCACGCCGTACGCCCGGGAGAGTGCCAGCACGCCGAACGCGGCCGGATAGAGCCCGAGGCTGCCGAGGTAGTCGGAGATCAGCCAGGCGAGGAAGGCCCGGCCGAGCATGGTGGTGGCGAGCGCGTACCGGCGGCCGTGCCGGAAATGGTCGAGCAGCGGGCCGACCACGGGGGCCAGCATCGCGAACGGCACCATCGTGACCAGCAGGTAGAGCGCGACCTTGCTGCGGGCCTCGCCGAGCGGGACGTCGAAGAAGATGGTCCCCGCCAACCCGATGGCGATCAACGTGTCGCCGGCGCAGGAGACGGCGTGCAGGTCGAACAGGCGGACCATGCCAGCTTCGCCGCCGGCCCCCCGCGCGCGGGCCGAGCCGGCGCGGCGGGTCACCCAGCGCCCGCCGTTGACCGAGCCGCGCAGCAGCAGGCGGGTGGCGCGGATGCCGGTGCCGACGGTCCGTCCCAGTACGGACGACCCGGAGCGGGAGAACAGCGGCATGTGCACCATCCTTGCCCATCTGCTCCAGGTACGCCGCACCACGGGGGAAGACTCACTCGGGGAGTGCCTGTCGGTGCGCGGCGCGCATGGGGAACAATGGTCGGGTGACCAGGCCCGCTCCCGCCCGTGCCGCCCGCCTCGACCAGGTCTGCGCCGCCGCCGTCGAGGTGGCCCGCGACGCCATCACCGAGGTGGAGCCCTCCGACATCGGCGACCACCTGCGGGCCGTCGCCGAGGGCGACCGGGTCGTCACCCACTACTTCGAATGTCTGCTCGGTGGCTACCGGGGCTGGCGCTGGGCGGTGACGGTCACCCGGGTGCCGCGCAGCCGGCAGGTCACCGTCTGTGAGACGGTGCTGCTGCCCGGCTCGGACGCGCTGCTCGCGCCGGGCTGGCTGCCCTGGCAGGAACGTCTCCAGCCGGGTGACCTCGGCCCCGGTGACCTGCTGCCCACCCCGTCGGACGACGACCGGCTCGCCCCCGGCTACCTGCTCTCCGACGACCCGGCGGTCGAGGAGACCTCCTGGGAGTTGGGCCTGGGCCGCCCACGGGTGCTGTCCCGGGAGGGTCGCGCCGAGGCGGCCCAACGCTGGTACGACGGTGACCACGGCCCGTCGGCGGCGATCTCCACCGCCGCCCCCGCGTCGGCCCGCTGCGGCACCTGCGGCTTCTACCTGCCGCTGGCCGGCGCGCTCCGGCTGGCGTTCGGGGCCTGCGGCAACTTCTACGCCCCCGACGATGGTCGGGTGGTCAGCGCCGACCACGGCTGCGGCGCGCACTCGGAGACCCTGGTGGAGACCCCCGAGCCGGCGATCGACGAGCTTCCGACGGTGTACGACGACAGCGCGGTCGAGTCGATGACGGTGGACGGCGCGTCCGCAGCCGACGAGCCCGCGGTGGAGTCGACCGACCCCGCCTGACCACCGACCGGTCAGCCCCGGGGGGCGGATTCCCGACGGCGGCGGCGGTGGGCGTCGTGCCGCATCATCGTGGCCAGACCGGGAAAGCCCCACAGGAAACCGGCCAGGCAGGTCCAGAGCCAGTCCTGGTGGCCGTGTTCGGTGAGCCAGTCACGGAAGAAGACCAGCAGGAACAGGCCGGCCACCGCCCAGGCGATCAGCCCGGCCACCGCGAACGGGACCATCGGCGGGTCGAGTGGCTCGGGTCGGGGTGGTTGCTCCTGCGGCACGGGCAGAAGCGTACCGCGAAGCACCTTCCCGGCCCGCCGCTGATCTGGGACGATGCGCGCGACAACGGTAGATCACCTGCGAGGACCTGATGGCCATTGCGCCGCCGGACAACGGCATTCCCCCTGATCCCGCCCACCCGCGGAACGGTTTCGACCGGTTCTTCGAGATCTCCGCCCGTGGCTCGACGATGAGCCGCGAGGTACGGGGTGGCCTGGCGACCTTCTTCACGATGGCGTACATCGTGGTGCTGAACCCGCTGATCCTGGGCGGTGCCGCCGACGGTGACGACCAGAAGCTCTCCATTCCCGCGCTGGCCGCCGCGACCGCGCTGGTGGCCGGCCTGATGACGATCCTGATGGGGGTCGTCGGGCGGTTCCCGATGGCGCTGGCCGCCGGTCTGGGCGTGAACGCGCTGGTCGCGTTCGAGATCGCCCCGCAGATGACCTGGGCGGACGCGATGGGGCTGGTGGTGATCGAGGGTGTGCTCATCGCGATCCTCGTGCTCACCGGCCTGCGTACGGCGGTGTTCCGTTCGGTCCCGACGCAGCTCAAGACCGCGATCGGGGTGGGCATCGGGTTGTTCCTGACCATCATCGGGCTGGTCGACGCCGGTTTCGTCAGGCGGGTGCCGGACGCGGCGAACAGCACCGTGCCGGTGGGCCTCGGCATCAACGGCAAGATCGTCAGTTGGCCGATGCTGGTCTTCGTGGTCGGCCTGCTGGTGACGTTGGTGCTGGTGGTACGCCGGGTCCGGGGCGCCATCCTGATCGGCATCCTGGCCTCGACCGTGTTGGCGATCATCGTGGAGGCGGTCGCCAAGGTGGGGCCGTCCTTCGTCGACGACAAGCCGAACCCGCACGGCTGGTCGTTGAACGTGCCGAAACTGCCCGAACGGATCGTCGACATCCCCGACCTGTCGCTGCTCGGCAACTTCAACGTGCTGGGCTCGTGGAGCCGGGCGGGCTGGCTGATCCCGCTGATGTTCATCTTCACCCTGTTGATCACGGACTTCTTCGACACGATGGGCACGATGGTCGCGATCGGCCAGGAGGGGGGCATGCTCGACGAGCAGGGCACCCCGCCCCGGGCGAAGGAGATCCTGCTGGTCGACTCGATCGCCGCGGCGGCGGGTGGCGCGGCGAGCGTCTCCAGCAACACGTCGTACATCGAGAGTGCCTCGGGGGTCGCGGAGGGTGCCCGGACCGGGGTGGCCAACCTGGTCACCGGCGCGCTGTTCCTGCTGGCGATGTTCCTGTCGCCGCTGGCGACGGTGGTGCCGTTCGAGGCGGCCTCGACGGCGCTGGTGGTGGTGGGCTTCCTGATGATGACCGCGGTGCGGACCATCGACTGGACCGACTACGAGATCGCGATCCCGGCGTTCCTCACCATCACCCTGATGCCGTTCACCTACTCGATCTCCAACGGCATCGGCGCGGGCATCATCAGCTACGTGGTGCTCAAGCTGGCCAAGGGCAAGGGGCGGGAGATCCATCCGCTGCTCTACGCGGTGGCGGTGCTGTTCGTGCTGTACTTCCTGCGTGGGCCGATCGAGTCCGCGGTGCTGTAGTCCACCCGTCGGCCTCCGGGCCGGGTGACCCGTCGGGGTTGCCCGGCCCGGGGCGGCGGCATTCCCCCTCGTGAGCATGGTCATATCGCATGTCGTTAGCCAGGCTCATTAGTTAAGCTAACGACTGTGACGGAGCGGACGGTGACGGCGAAACGCGTGCCACCGGCGCAGCTGGCACCCCAGCTGCGTGATGCGATCACCCGACTCAACCGGCGGGTCCGGCAGGCCCGCCCGGTCGGCGACCTGACGGTCACCCAGCTCTCCGCGCTCACCAGCCTCCGGCTGGCGGGTGCGCTGACGCCCCGGGAACTGGCCGACGTCGAACGGGTCCAGCCACCGACGATGACCAAGATCGTCGCGAAGCTGGAGGAGCGCGGCCTGGTGCAGCGCACCCCCCACCCGACCGACGGCCGGCAGGTCATCCTGGCGGCCACCGAGGGAGGCCGGGCCGTGCTCGACCAGTTCGAGCGGGCCCGCAACGAGTGGCTGGCCAGCCGGCTGGCCGCGCTCACGGAGGACGAACGCGACACGCTACGGCGGGCCGCCGACATCCTCCAGCAGCTCGCCCGCGCCTGACGCCCCACCGGGTCCGCGCCGTCCGCCGTCGATGACGCGTACCCGGCCCGAGGAGGCGCACCAAGAGTGCAGGCGAAGCTGAGCACGATGTTCCAGTCCCTACGAGTCCGCAACTACCGACTCTTCGCCACCGGACAGCTGATCAAACTGATCGGCGTCTGGATGATGTTCATCGCCCAGGACTGGCTCGTCCTTGAGCTTTCGGACAACTCCGCCACCGCGCTCGGCGTGGTGACGGCCCTGCAGTTCACCCCGGTGCTGCTGCTCACCCTGCTCTCCGGCCGCCTCGCCGACCGGTACGACAAGCGGATGCTGCTCTTCGTCGCCAACGCCTTCTGGACGGTGCTGGCGCTGGGGATGAGCCTGCTGGTGCTCACCGGCCTGGTCGAGCTGTGGCACGTCTTCGCGTTCGCCGCGCTGCTCGGCACCGCCAACGCGGTGGAGACCCCGGTCCGACAGGCGTTCGTCAGCGAACTCGTCGGCACCACCCTGCTGCCCAACGCGCTCTCGCTCAACGCGGCCGTGTTCAACTCGGCCCGGATCATCGGCCCCGCCGTCGCCGGCCTGGCCATCGCCGCGTTCGACGTCGGCCCGGTCTTCCTGTTCACCGCCGTCAGCTCCATCGCCCCGCTGGCCAACGTGGTCCGGATGCGCCCGGCCGAGCTGTACCGCAAGGAACTCCCCCCGCTCGGCGAGCGGGACTCGGCGAAGGTCGTCGACGGGCTGCGCTACGTCCGCAGCCGCCCCGACCTGCTGCTGCCGATGGTGGTCATGTCGGTGATCGGGATGTCGCTGTTCAACTTCCAGCTCACCCTCGCCGCGCTGGCCAAGACGGTCTTCCACACCGGGGCCGCCTCGTTCGGCCTGTTCAGCACGGCGCTGGCGGTCGGCGCGCTGGTCGGGGCGCTCGCCGGCACCGGCCGGCGCAGCCGCCCCTCGGTCTGGCTGGTGCTCGGCGCGGCCGTCGGCTGCGCGGTCTTCGGCACCCTGGTCGGCCTCGCCCCGGCGTACTGGCTGGTGGTGACCCTGCTCCTGCCGACCGGCTTCTTCATGGTCTTCTTCGCCCAGGCCGCCAACCAGCGGGTGCAGCTCGGCACCGACGCCGCTTTCCGGGGTCGGGTGATGGCCCTGTGGGTGCTGGTGTTCCTCGGCACCAACCCGGTCGGCGCGCCGATCATCGGCTGGGTCGCCGAGACCTTCGGCGCCGGGGCGAGCATCTGGATGGGTGGGCTCATCTCCCTGGCCACCGCCCTGCTCGCGCTCACCTGGCAGCTCCGCCGCTCCGGTGCCCGGCTGCGCTTCCGGGTGCTGCCGCTGCCCCGCTTCTACGTGGTGTCCCGCCCCCGGCTGCTCACCCCCAGCGGGCGGTGAGCGGTGCCGTGCCGCCCGGGGGCGGACACGCACAGCGTTCAGATAGCAACAAAGCGGTGGCGCGCGGCCCCGCCGGGCCTTAGCGTCGAGGTGTGGCAGGCGGGAGCGCGCTGACGCTGGTACTGGCGTTCCTCGCCATGGCGTGCGTGCCGTTGGCGTTCGCCCTGGTCTTCTGCTTCGACGAGATCCTCGACCGGGTGGCCTGCGGCTGGGCCGAGTGGCGGGAACGCCGCGGGGAACGCCGTACCATCGCCCGGCTCGACCGGGCCCTCGCCACCGACCCGGTCACCCGCGACCTCGACCTGACCGAGCTGGACCGGGCCGACCGTCGCCCCCTCGAACTCCTCGCCGCCGACCTGCGCCGACTCGGCCGGCACCGGCTCGCCGCCGGCGGCCGTTCGGTGGTCTGGCACAGTTCGGTGATCGAGGCGTACGACGACCGGCTCCGCGCGGCCTGCCGGGCGCTGGGGATCCCCGAGCACCTGGCCGAGCTGACCGGGGTCGACCGGGAGATCGAACGGGTCCGGGTCGAGGGCCTGCTCGCCCGGGCGGGGCTCGTGCTGCCGGCCACCCGCGCCGACCGCCGCCCCCGTGACCGGCGGGCGTGAGACTCTTCGTCGCGGTCTACCCGCCACCGTCCGCCGTCGCCGACCTCACCGCCCGGGTGTCCCGGCTGCGGGTGGGTGCGGCCACCGCCGCCGGCCTCGACGTACGCCTGGCGCAGCCGGCGCACCTGCACGTCACGCTGGCCTTCCTCGGCGAGGTGGCACCCGGTCGACTGCCCGAGGTCCAGGGTGCCCTCGCGGCGGCGGCCGGGACCGCCCGCGCCGGGTGGACCGGTCCGCCCCGGCTGCGGCTGGGCGGCGGGGGCTGCTTCGGGCAGGGACGCTCCACGGTGCTCTGGGTGGACGTGCTGGGGGAGGTGCCGGCGCTGCGTACCCTGGCCCGGCTGATCCGCGCCGAGCTGGACCGGGCCGGCCTGCCGTACGACGGGAAGCCGTTTCGCCCGCACCTGACGGTGGCCCGCCCCGGTGACCGGCTCGCCCCGTCCGAGGTGGAGGCGGACCGGCTCGCCCTCGACGATTACCTCGGCCCCCCGTGGCCGGCCACCGGCCTGGTGCTGGTCCACAGCCGCCCCGGCCCCCACCACACCCACCTGACCACCTGGCCCCTGTGACCGCGCCGCCTGGACGCGCTGCCCCGGCGCGACGGGGGCGACATAGCGGTGACCTGGCGCTCGGACACCGCCACATCGCCCCCGTTGAGTTGATCATCACGAGCCGGGGGCACCCGGCGGGAGCGTCGGCCCGGCGCGATCGAACAGCCCGGTCAGGGCGGCGTCCGGGTCACCAGGCCCAGGCCTCCGGGCCGGGGCCGCCGTTGCCGACCGGCGGGAACAACTCGTCGAGCCGCTGCTCCGTCGCCTCGTCGATCTCCACCGAGAGCGCACCCAGGGTGTTGTCGAGTTGCGCCACCGTACGCGGGCCGATGATCGGGGCGGTCACCCCGGGCCGGGAGAGCAGCCACGCCAACGCCACGTCGGCCGGGTCCCGACCCAGCTCCGCGCAGAACTTCTCGTACGCCTCGATGGCCGGCCGGTGCGCGGCGAGCCCGTCGGCGGCGCGACCGGCGGTACCCCGCGCGGCACCGCCCTCGGCCATCTTGCGCAGCACCCCGGAGAGCAGCCCGCCGTGCAGCGGCGACCACGGGATGACCCCCAGCCCGTAGTGCTGCGCGGCGGGGATCACCTCCAACTCGACGTGCCGGGTGAGCAGGTTGTAGATGGACTGCTCGGCGACCAGGCCGAGGAAGTTGCGTTTCCCGGCGGCGGCCTGGGCCTGGGCGATGTGCCAACCGGCGAAGTTGGACGACCCGACGTAGATCACCTTGCCCTGCGCGACCAGGGTCTCCATCGCCTGCCAGATCTCCTCCCACGGGGTGCTCCGGGAGACGTGGTGCATCTGGTAGAGGTCGATCACGTCGGTCTGGAGCCGACGCAGCGAGTCCTCGCAGGCCCGGACGATGTGCCGGGCACTGAGGCCCTGGTCGTTGGGCCACTCGCCCATCTTGCCGTAGACCTTGGTGGCCAGGACGACCTTGTCCCGCCGGCCCCCGCCCTGGGCGAACCAGCGGCCGATGATCTGCTCGGTGATCCCCTCACCGGTCTGCCAGCCGTACACGTTGGCGGTGTCGAAGAAGTTGATGCCGTGTTCGAGCGCCCGGTCCATGATGGCGAAGCTGTCCGGCTCGGAGGTCTGCGGCCCGAAATTCATCGTGCCGAGGCAGAGCCGGCTCACCGACAGGCCGGTGCGTCCCAGATTCGTGTACTCCATGACCCCACCCTGACACGCGCGGCGGAACGCCGCCGTGCACTGCCCGGGTGGAGCCCCGGGTCAGGAGGACTCGCGGGCCGCCGGGCCACTGCCGAACAGGACGTCGTCCCAGCTTGGGAGGCGCTTACGCGGCTTGCCCGAGGCGTCCGTCGACTCGCCGGCGGCAGCCGCCGCCGCGCCGGTGCGACGCGGCCGGAGCACCGCCAGCGACGGTACGGCCGGGACCTCCTTCGGCGCGTCCGAGTCGTCGTCGAAGGCGGAACCCTGCCCACCGCCGAGCAGCGCGGCGGCCCCACCGCCCACGGCCCGCTGACGGGGGGCGTCGGAGCCGGCCAGGGCAGCCGGGGAACGCGGGTCGAGACCCCGCCCCGAGGTGCCGCCGAGCGGCCGGTCCAGCGAGGCGAGCAGGGCGTCCCGACCGGCCCGGATCG
>NZ_JACGMO010000002.1:0-150481 GCF_015354745.1 Micromonospora sp. S-DT3-3-22 | reverse complement strand
CACTGATCAACCTCGACACCACCGACCTCACCGGACACCCCACCACCGCCCCCGACCCCGGCACCCGCCCCGACCACCTCGCCTACGTCATCCACACCTCCGGCTCCACCGGCCGCCCCAAGGGCGTGGCGCAGACCTGGCGGTGCCTGGACAACCTGATCGACTGGCAGCTGCGCTACGCCGCACCCGGCAGCCCGGTGCCCCAGCGGGTGCTCCAGTTCGCCTCGATCGGCTTCGACGTCTCCGCCCAGGAGATCTGGAGCACCCTGGGTCAGGGCGGCACGCTGGTGCTGATCGGCGAGGACCACGCCCGCGACCTCGGCCAGCTGCGGCACGTCCTCGCCGGGCAGGGGGTGCGGCGGGCGTTCCTGCCGGCGGCCGTGCTGCACCAGATGGCCGGCCTCACCACGGGCGACGCCCCGCTGGCCGAAGGCTGCGAGATCGTCACCGCCGGCGAGGCGCTGCGGGTCAACGACGACGTCCGGGCCCTGGTGACCGGGCTGGGCGGCCGGTACCTCTACAACCAGTACGGCCCCACGGAAACCCACGTGGTCAGCCAGCACGCCCTGGCCACCGCGGCGGCGGCCGACTGGCCGGCGCTGCCACCGATCGGCCGGCCGATCGCCAACGCCCTCCTCTACGTGCTCGACGACAGGTGCGAACCGGTGCCGCCGGGCGTGCTCGGCGAGCTGTACATCGGCGGTGCCGGCCTGGCCCGGGGCTACCTCAACCAGCCGGCGGCGACCGCGGCCCGGTTCCTGCCCGACCCGTTCGCCGGGGCGGGCCAGCGGATGTACCGCAGCGGCGACCTGGCCCGCCGTCGCAGCGACGGGACCATCGAGTTCGCCGGGCGCGTCGACGACCAGGTCAAGGTCCGTGGTTTCCGGGTCGAGCCCGGTGAGGTGGAAAGCGCCCTGCGGCACGTCGAGGGGGTCCGCGAAGCTGCGGTCCTGCTGCGCGAGGACACTCCGGGCGACCCGCACCTGGTCGGCTACCTGGTCGGTGACGTCACCGCCGAGGCGGCCCGCGACCAGCTGCGGCGTCGGCTGCCCGAACACCTGGTGCCGACCCGCTGGGTGGTGCTGGACCGGCTGCCGCTGACCGCCAACGGCAAACTGGACCGGCGGGCCCTGCGCGCGCCCGAGCAGGCCGACGTCGCCACCACCTACGTGGCGCCCCGCGACGAGCGGGAAGCCCGGATGGCCGCCATCTGGGCCGAGGTGCTGCGCCGCGACCGGGTCGGCGCACACGACGACTTCTTCGCCCTCGGCGGGCACTCGCTGCTGGCGACCCGGCTCGTCCACGCAATCAACGAACGGATGTCGGCGCGGCTGTCGCTGCGGACCCTGTTCCGCAAACCGGTCCTGGCGGACCTGGCGGCCGAGCTGGCCGGGCCCGACGCCCCCACCGTCGACGTCTTCCCACCGCTCGTCGCCGACCCGGCCGGCCGGCACGAGCCGTTCCCGCTCACCGACATCCAGGAGGCGTACTGGGTGGGCCGCGGCTCCACCCTCGAACTCGGCGGCGTCGGCGCGCACGGCTACAGCGAGCTGCGGCTACGTGACTTCGACGAGGACCGCTTCACCCGGGCGCTGCACCGGCTGATCGACCGCCACGACATGCTCCGCGCGGTCTTCCACGACGGCGTCCAGCAGGTCCTGGCGGACGTGCCGCCGTACGTCATGGCCCGGCAGGACCTGCGCGGCCTCGACGCCCACACCGCCCGTCAGCGGCTCGACGAAACCCGGCAGCGGATGTCCCACCAGGTGCTCGACGCCGGGCGCTGGCCGCTGTTCGCGTTCGCGGTGACGCTGCTCGACGACGAGACCCGGCTGCACGTCAGCATCGACGCGCTGATCCTCGACGCGGCCAGCGGCCAGATCCTGGAACACGAACTGGCGTTGCTCTACGCGGACCCGGACGTCGACCTGCCCCCGCTCGCGGTGACGTTCCGCGACTACGTCCTGGCCGAACGGGCCCTGCGGGACACGCCGCGCTACCAGCGGGCGCTCGACTACTGGCGGCAGCGGGTCGCCACCCTGCCGCCCGCACCGCAGCTACCGCTGCGACGGCAGCCCGACAGCGTCGGACAGCCCCGGTTCACCCGCTACGACGAGGTGGTGCCGGCAGCGCGGTGGCGTCGGCTGAAGGAGACCGCCGGCCGGCACGGAGTCACCCCGTCGGTGCTGCTGGTGACCGCGTTCGCCCAGGTGCTGGCCCGGTGGAGCCGCCGGTCACGGTTCACGCTGAGCCTGCCGCTGTTCAACCGGCTGCCGCTGCACCCGGGCATCAACACGGTGATCGGCGACTTCACCTCCCTGGTGCTGCTGGAGGTCGACGTGACGCCCGGAGTCGACTTCGTCACCCGGGCCCGCACCGTGCAGGAGCAGCTCTGGCAGGACATCGACCACGCGGCGGCGAGCGGCGTCCGGGTCAACCGGGAACTCGCCCGCGCCCGGGGCACCCGCCACGCGGCCCTGCCGGTCGTGTTCAACAGCACGCTGGCCGAGGCGGCCCCCGACGTCGGCGACAGCGGCCTCGCGGCGGCGCTCGGCGGCGAGGTCGTCCACGGCATCACCCAGACCCCGCAGGTGTGGATCGACCACACGGTCGTGGAGGCCGGTGGGCGGCTGCACCTCAACTGGGACAGCATCGACGAGCTGTTCCCCGCCGGCCTGGTCGCCGAGATGTTCGCCGCGTACCGGGCGCTGCTCGGGCGGCTGGAGAGCCCGGAAGCCTGGCACACCACGGTGGACGGACCGCTCGCCCCGCCGGTGCCGGCGGCCCCGCCGACCGGCCGGGCCCTCCTGCACGAACTGGTCGACCGGCAGGCGGCGGCGACCCCCACCGCGCCCGCGGTGCTCGCCGTGGACCGGCAACTCGACTACACCAGCGTGCAGGGCGAGGCACGGCGGTTGGCCGGACGGCTCCAGGACCGGGGCGTGCGCCCCGGCCAGCTCGTCGCGGTGCTGCTCGACCGGGGCTGGAAGCAGGTCGTCGCCACCCTCGCGGTCCTGTACGCCGGCGGCGCGTACCTGCCGCTGGACCCGGAGTGGCCCACCGAGCGGACGGCCCGGGTGCTCCAGCGGGCCGGGGCGGAGCTGGTCCTGGTGGAATCGGCCCGGGTACCCCTGCCCGGGGGCGCCCAGCGGCTGGTGGTGGACGCGACCACCCTCGGCGCGGGCGGGCCACCGCTGCGGCCGGTGGACCTGGCGGAGACCGACCTCGCGTACGTGATCTACACGTCCGGGTCGACCGGCGTCCCGAAGGGGGTGGCGATCGACCACCGCGGCGCGGTCAACACCCTCCTCGACGTCACCGCACGGTTCGCCGTCGGGCCGACCGACCGGGTCCTGGCCGTCAGCGCGCTCAGCTTCGACCTGTCGGTCTTCGACATCTTCGGCACGCTCGCGGCCGGCGCGGCGGTCGTGACGCTCGACCCGGAGCTGGCCCGCGATCCGGCCCACTGGGCGGATCGGGCCCGCACCCACCGGGTCAGCGTGTGGAACTCGGTGCCGGCGCTGGCCGGCCTGCTGCTCGACCACGCCGACGCCGGCCACCCGCTGCCCACGTCGCTGCGGCTGGCCATGCTCTCCGGTGACTGGATACCGCTCGCCCTGCCCGACCGGCTGCGCGCGGCGCAGCCCGGGATCCGGGTGGAGAGCCTCGGCGGGGCCACCGAGGCGTCGATCTGGTCCATCCACCACCCGGTCGGGGAGGTCGACCCGGCGTGGCGCAGCATCCCGTACGGCCGGGCGCTGGCCCACCAGGGGGTGCACGTGCTCGACGAGGCGCTGCGGCCCCGCCCCACCTGGGCCACAGGTGACCTCTACATCAGCGGCGTCGGACTGGCGCAGGGCTACTGGCGGGACGCCGAGGCCACCGCGGCGGGTTTCGTCGTGCACCCGGTCACCGGCGTCCGGCTCTACCGCACCGGAGACCTGGGCCGGCTGCGTCCCGACGGCACGATCGAGTTCCTCGGCCGGGAGGACGGCCAGGTCAAGGTGCACGGCTACCGCATCGAGCTGGGCGAGATCGAGACGGCGTTGCAGGCGCACCCGACGGTACGTGCCGCCGCGCTGCGGCTGCTGGGCGAGGCACAGGGCACCAAACGGCTCGCCGCGTACGTGGTGCCCGACGGCACCGCGCCCGACCCGGCCGTACTCGTCGCCCACCTGGAGCGGGCGCTGCCGGCGTACATGGTGCCGTCGTCGATCACCGTCCTGGACGCGTTGCCGCTGTCGGCCAACGGCAAGGTCGACCGCAGCCTGCTCCCCGACCCGGCGCCGACGGCGGACGCGGCCGTCGCCGCACCGGCGCTCACCGGTGCCGCCGAACACCGGCTGGTGGAGATCGTCGCCGGGATCCTCGGCCTGCCCGTCATCGCGCCCGACGCCAACCTGCTGATGCTCGGCGCCACCTCCATCGACATCGTGCGGATCGCCAACGCCCTCTCCGGCGAGCTGGGTTTCCGACCCAGGCTGGCCCGGCTGATGGGCCAACCGACCCTCGGCGACCTGCTGCGGATGTTCCGGGAGCACACCGCCGGACAGGCCGTCGCCGCGCCCACCCGGCAGGCCGCCACGGTGGTCGAGGACCCGGTGGCGCGCGCCGCGTTCACCGCAGCCGGCCGGGGTCACCGCGACGTCCCGCCCGGCACCCCGGCGGTCGCGCTGGCCGCACCGGCCGACCCGGCCTACGACCGGCGCTACACCGACCACCGCTCGGTGCGCCGCTTCACCGCCGACCCGCTGCCGGCCGGGGCGCTCGGCCGGCTCCTGGCCACCCTCACCCGACGCACCGTCGACGACCGGGCGGTGTTCCAGTACGGCTCGGCCGGCAGCACCTACGCCGTGCAGACGTACGTGCTGGTCAAGGCGGGACGCATCGACGGGGTGCCGGGCGGAGCGTACTACCACGACCCCACCGAGCACCGGCTGCTGGCGCTCGGCCGGGACCGCACGCTGAGCCCCGACGCCTTCGACTACTTCGTCAACCGGCCGGTCTTCGAGGCCGCCGCGTTCGCGCTGTTCCTGGTGGCGCAGGAGGCGGCCATCGAGCCGCTGTACCAGGAGCAGAGCGGAAGGTTCACCGCCATCGAGGCGGGCGCCATGGCGCAACTGCTGACGATGGCCGCCCCCGAGCACGGTCTGGGCCTGTGCGGCATCGGTGCGCTGGACCCGACCGAGCTGGCCGCCCTGTTCGACCTCGGCCCCGCACACCGGCTGGTCTACACGCTGGTCGGCGGCGGACGACCGGCAGCGGACACCACCGGGCCCGCCACCGCCGACACGATCACGGTGGAACTGTGAACGCCGTCGACCTGCTCGCGACGCTGCACCGGCACGCGGTGGGGCTGCGGGTCGACGGCGACCGCCTGCGCCTCACCGGCTCCCGGGAGATCCTCACCCCCGACCTGCTGGCTCAGGTCAAGCGGCACAAACAGGAGCTGCTCGCGATCCTGGCCGGCCCGGCGACCGACACCATCGACCCCCGGCCGCACCCCGGGATGCCGGTGCCGGTCGCGTTCGCCCAACGGCAGCTCTGGTTCCTCGACCAGCTCGCCCCGGGCAACCCGTTCTACAACAACCCGATCGCCTTCGACCTCACCGGCCCGCTGGACACCGCGGCGCTGACCCGCGCCCTGACCGAGGTGGTGCGCCGGCACGAGGCGCTGCGCACCGTCTTCACGCTCGTCGACGGGGAACCCTGCCAGGTGGTGCGGCCGGCCGGGCCGGTCACCCTGCCGGTCACGGACCTCACCGCGCTGCCCGGCCCGCAGCGCTCCCGTCACGCCGACGAGGCCACCGTGGTCGAGGCGCGGACCCCGTTCGACCTGGCGGCCGGTCCGCTGCTGCGCAGCAGCCTGCTCCGGTTGGCCCCCGAGGAGCACCGCTGGCTGCTCACCGTGCACCACATGGTGGCCGACGGCTGGTCCGTCGGCATCCTGCTCGGTGAACTCGCCACGCTCTACGGCGCGTACACGCGGGGCGGGACCGGCGCGCTGACCGAACTGCCTATGCAGTACCCGGACTACGTGCTGTGGCAGCGCCGGCAGCTCGACGGTGGTGAACGGGACCGTCAGCTCGGCTACTGGACGCGGACGCTGGCCGGCGCGCCCGCGCTGCTGGCCCTGCCGACCGACCGGCCCCGCCCGGCGGTGCAGCGCTACCGGGGCGACTGCCACGCCACGACGGTGGACGCGGCGGTGCTGCACGGCCTGCGGGAGGTGGGGCGGGCGGGCGACGCGACGCTGTTCATGACGCTCATGGCCGCCCTGTCGGTGCTGCTGTGGCGCTACAGCGGGCAGGACGACGTGCGTGTCGGCACCCCGTTCGCCAACCGCAACCACCGGGACGTGGAGGGCCTGATCGGCCACTTCGTCAACACGGTGGTGATCCGCAACCGGCTGGACCCGGGGCAGTCCTTCGCGGCGCTGCTGGCCGACGTCCGCCGGCACGCACTCGACGCGTACGCCCATCCCGACCTGCCGTTCGAGCAGCTCGTGGACGCGCTCAACCCGCAGCGCGACAGCAGCTACTCGCCGCTGTTCCAGGTGATGCTGGTGCTGCAGAACATCCCCCGCGGCCAACTGGAGCTGCCGGGGCTGGCGCTGCGGCCCCTGTCGAGCAGCACCGGCGCGGCGAAGTTCGACCTGTCGGTCGAGGTGATGGAGCACCCGGACGCGTTACACGTCGTCGTCGAGTACGACACCGACCTCTTCGACGCGACGACGATCGCCCGGCTGACCGGCCACTTCGTCCACCTGCTCGGCCAGGTGGCGGCGGACCCGGCCACGCCGGTCGGCGCGCTGCGGCTGCCCGGCCCCGACGAGCGGCACCGCCTGCTGGTGGAGTGGAACGACACCGGGCGAGCGCCCACCCGGCCGGCGGACGTGGTGGCGCGGATCGCGGCGCGGGCGCGGCAGCACCCCGACCGGCCCGCCGTGGTCGACGAGGACGAACGGATCGACTACGCCACGCTGGAACGCCGGGCCAACCGGGTGGCGCACGCCCTGATCGCCCGGGGCGTGCGCGGCGACCAGGTGGTCGGACTGCGGGCGCGCCGCTCGGCCGGGCTGATCGTCGCCATCCTGGGCGTGCTCAAGGCCGGTGCCGCGTACCTGCCGCTGGACCCGGCGCTGCCGGCGCAGCGGCTCGCCGGCATGGTCGCCGACGCCGCCCCGGCGCTGGTGCTCGGCGACGACGACCTGGCCGCCGTCGAGGCCGAGGGACGCCACGACACGCCCCCCGACGTCGCGGTGCACCCCGCCGCCCTGGCCTACGTCATCTACACGTCCGGCTCGACCGGCCGGCCCAAGGGCGTCGCCGTCGCGCACGGCGGCATCACGAACCTGCTCGACGACTGGGTGTCGCGGTTCGGTGCCGTCCCGGGGGCGTCGGCGGCCCTGTGGTCGAGCGTCGGCTTCGACGTCTCCGTGCAGGAGATCTTCCTGCCGCTGACCACCGGTGGCACCCTGCACCTCGTACCCGAACCGCTGCGTGGTGACCCGACGGCCCTGATGGGGTGGCTGCGCGAGCACCGCGTCGTGCAGGCGTACCTGCCGCCGGCGTTCGTCCGGTGGCTCGACGAGGACCCGGTGACCCGGCTGGCCGGGTCGACGCTGCGCCACCTGCTGGTCGGGGTGGAACCGCTGCCGGAGCGGGGCCTGCACCGCATCCAGCAGGCCCGGCCCGGGCTGCGGGTCCTCAACGGGTACGGGCCGACCGAGACCACCGTCTACAGCACCGCCTACCTCGACCCGCAGCCGTGGGCCCGCCAGTGCCCGATCGGCCGGCCGGTGGCCAACACCCGCGTCTACCTGCTCGACGAGCGACTGGAGCCGGTGCCGGTCGGGGTCACCGGCGAGATCCACATCGGTGGCGCCGGGGTCGCCCGGGGCTACCTGGGCCGGCCGGGGGCGACCGCCGAACGGTTCGTCCCCGACCCGTTCGTGCCCGGCGAACGGGTCTACCGCACCGGCGACCTGGGCCGTTTCCTGCCCGACGGCAACATCGAGTACCTCGGCCGGCGGGACGGCCAGGTCAAGATCCGGGGCTTCCGCATCGAGCTGGGCGAGATCGAGGCCGCGCTGCTGGACCGGCCGGACGTGCGCGAGGCGGCGGTGCTGGTCGACGCCGACGCCGGCGAACCGAGGCTGGTCGCCGGGGTGGTCCGGGACGCGGCGGCCCCGTTGCTGGTGAGCGAGTGGCGCGAGGCGCTGTCACGCCGGCTGCCCGGCTACATGATCCCGTCGCTGTTCGTGGAGCTGCCGCGGCTACCGCTTTCGGTCAACGGCAAACTCGACCGGGCCGAGGTGCTGCGGCGGGCCCGGGCCGACGCGCCCTGGCAGGTCAACCTGGCCAGCCCCCGCGACCAGATCGAACTGACCCTCTACCAGATCTGGAAGCGTCTGCTGCTGCACCCGGACATCGGCATCAACGACCGGTTCTTCGACGTGGGCGGCACCTCGATCTCGGCGATCAAACTGGCGCACGCGATCGGCGAGGCGTTCGGCGAACCGCTGCCGGTGCACGAGATCATGCTGCACCCCACGATCGAGGCGCTCGGCGGCCGGCTGCGGCGCGGCGCGTCGGGCCGGCCACCGAGCAACCTCATCGAGTTCCGGGCCGGCGACGGCGGCGGGCAGGTCATCTGCGTGCACCCGGCCGGTGGCACCGCGTTCTGCTACCTGGCGCTGGCCAAGGCACTGCCGGAGTCCCTGGGCGTGCACGGCGTCCAGTCCCCGGGGGTCAACCCGGGTGAGGAGTTCCTGCCCACGGTCGGGGCGATGGCCGAGGCGTACCTGCGGCAGGTCGCGCACCTGCTGGACGGGCCGGTGGTGCTCACCGGGCTGTCCTACGGCGGTCTGGTCGCCTACGAGATGGGACGCCGGCTGGCACTGGCCGGGCACGACCGGCTCAGTGTGGTCCTGCTCGACACGCTCGGCACGGACGACCCGGCCCACCGTGGCGCGATCGAACCGGTGGACATGGCCGAGTTCCGCGACAAGCTCGTCAAGTTCAACGGGATGTACCCGGGCATCGACGACGAGCAGATCGACCAGTACCACCGCATCTACAACCACAACCGGTCGACCATGCGCGACTACCCGACGCCGGCGTCACCAGCCCGGCTGGTGCTGTTGCAGGCCACCGCCGGCCGCGAGGAGGGCTTCCTGCGGGAGGTACGCGCCTTCTGGCGTCGCCGCAACGCCACCGACTTCCTGCTGACGCAGGTGCACTGCGACCACTGGGACATCCTGGAGGGTGCGGTGGTGCCGCAGGTCGCGGCGCTGCTGTGCGGCGAGGTGGACCGGATCCCGCACGCCGGCACGCCGGCCCCCGGGGAGGTGTGATGGCCCACGGAGGTCTCACCGCCGCAGTGCTCGCCCAGGCCCGTCGTACCCCCGACGCGGTCGCCGTGGTCGACGGCGACCGACGGCTGCGCTACACCGACCTGGACGCCGCCAGCGCCAGGGTGGCCCGCTCCCTGCACCGGGCCGGGGTCCGCCCCGGGCAGGCGGTCGCGGTGCACCTGCCGCGTGGCTGGCAACTGGTCGGCGTCATGCTCGGCATCCTGCGGCTCGGCGCGACCGTGGTGCCACTGGACCGGCAGAGTCCACCCGCACGCCGGGACCACATGCTGCGCGACTCGGCCGCCGTGGCGGTGATCCACGGCCCGGACGCGCCCGGCGACCTTCCCGACGGCATCCGGCCGCTGCCGGTGTGGACGCTGCTGTCCACCGACACCCCACCCGACGCGCCCGGGGAGCCGCTGCCCGCGCCGGTCGCGTTCGTCTTCTACACCTCCGGCACCACCGGCCGACCCAAGGGCGTGGAGGTGCGCGACGCGGGCATCCTGCGGCTGGCCCGGCCCGGCTACCTCGATCTGCCTCCGGCGGCCCGCTACGCGAGCCTGGCCAACCCGGCGTTCGACGCGCTCAGCTTCGAGGTATGGGTGCCGCTGCTGACCGGCGGCTGCTGCGTCGTCCTCGACGACGAGACGGCGACGACACCGCACCTGCTCGACGCCGCGCTGCGCCGGGAACGCATCGACACGCTCTTCATCACGGTGGCGTTGTTCAACGCGGTCGTCGACGAACTGCCGCACTGCTTCGCCGGGGTCGGTCAGGTGCTGGTCGGCGGCGAGCAGCTCAACGCCCGGCTGATCGGCCGCTGGTACCGCGACAACCCCACCAGCCGCACCCGGCTGCACAACGTCTACGGACCCACCGAGGCGACCACGTTCGCCCTGTGCCACCCCGTGCCGCGTGACTTCGACGCGGCGGTGGTGCCGATCGGCCGGGTGCTGCCGGGCACCGACGCGCACCTGGTCGTCGACGGCGTCCGGGTCGCCGCCCCCGGGGAGGTCGCCGAGTTGTACCTCGGCGGCGAGGCGCTGGCGGCCGGCTACCGCGACCTGCCCACGGAGACCGCCGCCCGTTTCGTCCGGCTGCCCTGGCTCGACGGCGGCGTCGGCCGCCACTACCGCACCGGGGACCTGGTGCGCGCCGACCCCGCCGGTCTGATCGAGTACGTCGGCCGGGTCGACCGGCAGGTCAAGGTCCGGGGCTTCCGGGTCGAACCCGGTGAGGTGGAACGGCAGATCCTCACCCACCCGGGAGTCCGGCAGGCGTACGTGTGCACCCGACGGGACCCGGCCCACGGGACGACCGAACTGCTGGCGTACGTGGTGACCGACGCCGATCTGTCGTTCGCGCAGTTCGACCGGCACCTGGGCGCGACCCTGCCGCCGTACCTGCGCCCGCACCGGGTGTACCGCGTCGGGGCACTGCCACTGACCCCCAACGGCAAGGTCGACTCCGCTGCGCTGCTACGACGCGACGACCCGCCCTGGCGCGACGACGACCCCACCGGCACGCCCGTCACAGCATGGCAGCGGACCGTCCTCGATCTGGCCGGCGAGGTGCTCGGCGTGCCGGACCTGCGACCCGACGACAGGTGGATCGCCAGCGGTGGCGACTCGCTGAAGGCGCTGCGGCTACGCTTCGCGATCCAGCGTCGCTGGGGCCGCGAGGTGCCACCGGCGGCGGTGCTGGACGGCGATCTCGCCGCGTTGGCCGCAGCGGTCGCCACCGCCGGCACCCCCACCGGCTCGCCGTACCCGGCGCCACCCGCCCCGGCCGGTGCCCGTACCGCGCCGGCCACCTCCGAACAGCAGCGGCTCTGGCTGTTGCAGCAACGGTCACCGTCCTCCACCGCCTACCACGTGGGGCTCGCCTTCGAGCTGCGCGGCCCGGTCGACGTCGACGCGCTGCGCCGGGCGCTACGCCGGGTGGTGGCACGGCACCCGGCGCTACGGACCGCGTTCCGGGCCACCCCGCAGGGGCTGCGCCAGGAGGTCGCCGAACCCTACGACCCGTGGCGCGAACCCGACGACGCCGACCCGGCCGGCTGGCGGGAACAGGCACGAACCCTGTTCGCCGTCCCCTTCGACCTCGGTCAGCCGCGCCTGCTGCGGGCGTACCGGCTGACCCACGACGACGGCTCGGTACTGCTGCTGCACCTGCACCACATCGCGGTCGACGGCTGGTCGCTCGACGTGCTGTTCCGTGACCTGTCGGCCGCCTACGCGGCGGCGCTGGACGGCACGACCGTCGAGGAGGACGAGGCGGTCGCCACCCCGCTGGACTACGCCCGGTGGCAGGCCGACTGGTTCACCCACCCTACCTACCGGGACCATCGCGACGCCCTGCGCGACCACTACGCCACAGTGGACGAGACCGACGCACCGCTGCGACCGGGCCGGCGGCGCGGCAGCAGCGGGGACCACCTGCTGCGGACCACCATCAACGCGGCCGACCGCACCGCCCTCGACCGGCTCGGCGACGAACTGGGGCTGACCCGCTTCCCGCTGCTGCTGACCCTCTTCGGGTGGGCCGTGCACGGAATCACCGGACGCACCCACCCGCGCGTCGCCAGCCCGGTGGCCAACCGACCCGTACCCGACTTCGACGCCAGCGTCGGCATGTTCGCCAACACCGTGCTGCTGCCCCTGGCCCTGGCACCCCGGGAGGAGCTGCGGGCGCAGCTACGACGGCAGGCCCAGGCGATCCGCCCGGTGCTCGACGCCCAGGACGTGGCCCTCGCGCACGCCGTCGCCGACCACGACTTCGGCACCGACACGCCCCTGTTCGACTTCCTCTTCGTCCTGGACAACACCGACTTCTCCACACTGGCGCTGCGCGGCTGCACGTCGCGTCCGGTGTGGCTGGCCCCCACCGACGCCAAGTGCCCGCTCACCCTCTCCGTCGTGGCCCACGACGGCGGCTTCGACTGCCTCTGGGAGTACGCCGACGACCACTTCACCGAAGCCGACGTCGCCGCCGTCGCCGACCTGTTCCGGCGTGGCCTGCACGCGGTGACCGGCACCGCCACGAGCACCCTGGCCGACCTGGTGCGCCCCCACCGCCGGGCGCTGCCCGACCCGGGTCGGGGACCACGCACTCCCCTGGCCCTACCCACGGTGGCGGAAAGCTTCGCCCGGCAGGTGCGGGCGCAGCCGGCCGCGACCGCGCTGGTCGCCGGCGACCGCCGGCTCAGCTACGCCGACCTCGACGGGTACGCCGCCGGCCTCGCCGCCGAGCTGACCCGACGGCATCCGGTGCCGGCCGACGGCCGGCACCACGTCGCCCTGTTCTTCGAACCGTCGGTGGAGCACGTGGTGGCGCTGCTGGCGGCGGCCCGGCTGAACCTCACCGTCGTGCCGCTCGACCGGGCCTACCCGCCGACGCTGCTGCGTCAGGTGTTGAGCCAGGTCCGTCCCCGCTGTGTGCTGCTGGCACCCGGTGACGGGCCCGCGCTCGACGCGATCGACGAGGTCGGCCATCCCCGCCACCCGGTGATCCTGTCCACCGCGACCGAACCCGTCGCCCCGTCGTACGCCGGCCGGCCGCTGTACACCCTGTTCACCTCCGGTTCGACCGGCACTCCCAAGGGGGTCCAGGTCAGCGACGCCCTGCTGGTGAACCTGCTGCGCTGGCAGGGCGGGGCCGGCGGGCTGGCGGACGCGGCGGTGACCCTGCAGTTCTCCATGCTCTCCTTCGACGTCTCCTTCCAGGAGATCTTCGGCACCCTCTGCGGCGGCGGCAACCTGCACCTGCCCCGGTCCGGGTGGCGGCAGGACATGCCGGCGCTGCTGGAGCACCTCGACACCGCCGGCATCGAACGGCTCTTCCTGCCGTACGTCGCCCTGCAACTCCTGGCCGAGCACGGCGTACGCCTCGGGCGGTATCCGTCGCGGCTACGCGACGTCGTCACCGCCGGCGAACAACTGATCTGCACCGACAGCATCCGCCGCTGGTTCGCCGGGCTGCCCGACGCCCGCCTGTTCAACCACTACGGCCCCACCGAGACCCACGTGGTCAGCGGCCTGTGCCTCGACGGCGACCCGGCAACCTGGCCGACCCGCCCGGCCATCGGCCGGCCGGTCACCAACACCTGGCTGCGGGTGGTGGACCCGGCCGACGAGGTGGCGCCGCCGGACTGCCCCGGGCAACTGCTGATCGGCGGGGACCTGGTGGCCCCCTGCTATTTGGACGATCCGGCGCTGGACCGGGCCCGCTTCGTCGAGCTGCCCGGCCTCGGCTGGTTCTTCCGCAGCGGCGACCGGGCCCGCTTCGACCACGACGGCCTGCTGCACTACCTGGGCCGCGACGACCAGCAGGTGAAGGTCAGCGGGCACCGGCTGGAGCTGGGTCAGGTCGAGGCGGCGCTGCTCACCCATCCGGCGGTGGTCAACGCCGTGGTCGTCCGCGACCGGTCCCGGCTGGTGGCCTGCCTGCAGGTGCGGGCCGACCCGCCGACCACTGAGGAGCTGACCGGTCATCTCGCGGCGCTGCTGCCCGCCTACGTGCGGGTGGACCGGTTCCGGTGGCTGCCGGAGTTGCCGCGTACCGCCAGCGGCAAGCTGGACCGCCGCCGGGCGTTGACCGCGCCGGGCCGGGAGCTGCAGCCGGGACGCGCCGCGCCGGCGGTGGCCGTGTCGGCCCTGGAGGCGCGGCTGGCCGGGCTCTTCGTGGAGGTCGTCGGGGCACCGATCGCACCCGACCAGCGCTTCTTCGACGCCGGGGCGGGCAGCCTGGACCTGATGCGTTTCCACCTGCGGGGCGTCGCCGAGGGGCTGCCGCTGACCATCCCCGCCCTCTTCGAGCACGTCACCATCCGCCGTCTCGCCCGGTTCCTCACCGCGCAGCAGGGGGTCACCGGGTCGACCCGACCGGGGACCGACCATCCGGCCCGGGACACGGCCGGGCAGGACACGGCCGGACCAGAGACGGCCGGCCGGGACGAATCCGCCGGGGGTCCGCCGGACGAGCCGGTCGCCGTGGTCGGCATGGCCGTGCGGTTGCCCGGCGCGGACGACCTCGCCGCGTTCTGGGCGATGGTGGAGGCCGGCGACCGGGGCATCGTCCACTTCGACGCCGCCGAGGGCCTGGTCGGTGCCCGCAGCCAACTGGCCGGGCTGCTCGGTTTCGACCCCGGACACTTCGGCATCAGCCGCCACGAGGCGCGGCTGATGGACCCGCAGCAACGGCACCTGCTGATGAGCTGTGTCGAGGCGTTGGCGCACGCCGGCATCGCCGATCCCGCGCGGCAGCGGGTCGGGCTGCTCGCCAGCTGCGGCGAGAACACCTACTTCCAGACGATGCTGCGCGAGGCCGACCCGGCACGGCTGCCCGATCCCTTCCAGTGGGCGCTGCACCACGAGAAGGACTTCCTCGCCACCAAGGTCGCCTACCACCTGCGCCTGACCGGGCCGGCGTTCACCGTGCAGGCGGCCTGCGCCAGCTCCCTGGTCGCGGTCCACCTCGCCGCCGGGCTGCTGCGGCAGGGCGACAGCGACGTGATGCTGGTCGGCGGGGTGCTGGTGGACCCGCTGCTGACCGCCGGCTACCGCTACCAGCCGCAGCACATCTTCTCCCCCGACGGGCACTGCCGGCCGTTCAGCGACGACGCCGCCGGCACCGTCGGCGCGAGCGGGGTGGGGGTGGTCGTCCTCAAACCGCTGCGGCTGGCCCGGCGCGACGGCGACACCGTCTACGCGGTGATCACCGGCTCGGCCGTCAACAACGACGGCGCGGACAAACTCGGCTTCACCGCCCCGTCGGTCGCCGGGCAGCGTGAGGTGATCCGTACCGCGCTTCGTCGCAGTGGACACACGAGCGGCGACGTGGGCTACGTGGAGGCGCACGGCACCGGCACGGAACTGGGCGACCCGGTCGAGGTGGCGGCGCTGCGTCAGGCGTTCGACCTGGCCGAGCCGGGGCGTACCGCGCTGACCTCGGTGAAGAGCCAACTCGGTCACCTCGGCGCGGCGGCCGGCGTGGTCGGCCTGGTACGTGCCGTCCTGGCCGTGCACCACGGGCGGATCCCCCCGAACGTCGACTTCCGCCGCCTCAATCCCCGGCTGGGCCCCGATCCGGCCCCGTTCTACGTTCCCGCGAAGGCCCGCCCCTGGCCGGTCGACCGGCCGAGGGTGGCGGCGGTGAGCAGCTTCGGCATCGGCGGCACCAACGCCCACCTCGTCTGCGAGGCACCGGCCGGCGCCCACCCGGCGACGCCACCCGGTGCCGGGGTGCCGGTGGTGGTGCTCGGCAGCGGCAGCGCCGCCGCCCTGCGTACCGACGCCGACCGCCTCGCCGACTACCTGACCGCCCGACCCGAGACGTATCCCCGGGTGCGACGTCACCTGCAGGCCGGGCGGGCGGCGGGCCGCTGGCGGGCCGCCGCCGTCTGCGCCGACGTGACCGCCGCCGTGGCCTGGCTGCGCACCGTGACCGCCGTCGAGGTCACCCCCGTCGAGGCGGCACCCGTCGAGGTCACCGGGGCGTCGCCGGCCGACCTCGTGGCCGCGTGGCTGGCCGGCCGGCCGGTCCGCTGGCCGGCCGGACCGGCCCAGCCGCCCTGGGACCTTCCGCCGCCGGCGTTCGCGCTCCGGGATCACGATTTCGCCCGCGCCGCCGCGCCGACACCGCCCACCGCCCCGACCCGACCGACCGGCACGTCGTCGTCCCGGGACACGACGGTCGACCAGGGGTGGCCGGCGCGGCTACCCGAGACCGGGTGGTTGCACCAGCCGCACTGGGTGCGCTGGCGGCACGCCGGGACCACACCCGCCGGTCGCCGCCCGGAGACGCTCGTGATCATGGCGGCGGAGCCACCACCGCCGGCCGCGCTGCGCGCCTTCGCGGCGTCCCACGCCCGGGTGGTCACCGTCACCGCCGCCACCGGCTTCGCCCGCCTCGGACCCGACAGCTACCAGGTTGATCCCGCCGATCCCGACTCGCTACGCCGGCTGCTCACCATCCTGACCGACGCCACCGCACCGGACGCGGCGCGCACCGGTGTGCAGTGGCTGCACACGCTGCCGCTGGCCGTCGACGGGCAGGTCGACGCGGACACCCTGGACCGCGCGTACCGGGCCTGCGTGGACACCCCGGCGGCGCTGCTGGCCGCTGCCGCCGGCCTGCCCCACCGGCCCCGGCTGCGGGCCTGGTGGCTGTCCCGGCAGGCCCAACCCGTGTCCGGCGACGTACGCCGGCCGGAGCTGACCCTGCTCGCCGGGGTGTGCGCGGTCGCACCGCAGGAGAGCGACGTCGACAGCCACTGGGTGGACCTGCCCGCCGCCGATCCGGCCGACTGGGCGCCGGCGCTCGCGGCCCTGCTCACCGACGGGACCCCGCCACCGGCGCGACTGGCGCTGCGGGGCGGCTACTGGTGGGAGCAGGCACTGCTGCCGGTCCACCCGGCGACCGGGCCGGCGGCACCGGCGTTGCCGTCCGGTCCGGCCACCTACCTGATCCTCGGCGGCACCGGCGGCATCGGACGCAGCATCGCCTCCTGGCTGTTGGAGCAGCAGGATGACTGCCGGGTCGTCCTGCTGGCACGACACGGGCCGGTACCTGCCGACCTGACGCCGTGGGCCGACCGCGTCGACCTCGTCGAGGTGGATCTGGCCGAGGCCGATCCCGACGACCTGGTGACACGGCTCGACACCCGACGTCTCGACGGCGTGGTCCACGCCGCCGGAGTCGCGGCCGGCGCGCTGATCGGCCGGCGGGACGCGACCGCGATGCGGCGGGCGACCGCCGCCCGGACCCACGGCGCGCTGCTCGTGGAACGGCTCGTCGCGCGGCACCGGCCGGCGTTCGTCGTCTACTGCTCGTCGATGGCGGTGCAGCTCGGCGGCGTCGGTCAACTCGACTACGCCGCCAGCAACGGGCTGCTGGACGGCTTCGCCCGGCACCGCACCGACCCGACCGACAGTACCCTGCGGATCTGCCTCGACTGGGACGTCTGGACCGAGGTGGGCCTGGCCACCGACGCGCTGCCCACCGACGCCCGGCACCGGGCACACCTGGCGGTCGGCCTCCACGTGGACGAGGCGCTGCGGATCGTCGCGCAGGCCCTGCGGCTGCGACTGCCGCAGCTGCTCGTCTGCACCACCGCCCTGGACCGGGCACCCCAGTTCTACGCGCCACCGGCCGACGCACCGGCGGCGACGCCCGTCGCACCGCCCCTCTCGGCCGGCGACGAGATCAGCGACTGGCTACGCGACCGGCTCGGCACCGACCGGCTCGACCCGGCCGCGTCCCTCTACGACCTAGGTGCCGACTCGCTCCTGCTGCTCGACCTGATCGACGAGGTCAAGGGACACTTCGGGGTCAGCCTCAGCCTGTCCCAGCTCAGCCACCGGGTGAGCCTGACCGAGGTGCTGGACCTGCTCGGCGACCCCGCCCACACCACCGAAGCCGCCGTGACGGTGCAACTCTGGCAGCCGGGCCGGGGACGGTCGGTGCTCTGCCTGGTCCATCCGGTCGGCGGCGACGTGCAGGCCTACCGGTCACTGGTGTCGGCGCTCGACCCGGACCTCACCGTCTGCGTCATCGCCGATCCCGCGCTGACCCACCCCGGACAACCGGCCTGGTCGTTGACCGAGCGGGCCGCGCGGTACCACGCCGCGCTGCGCGAACGCTTCCCCCGCGACCGGTGGCGCTGGCAGCTGGGCGGGTGGTCGTTCGGGGCGTGGGTGGCCCTCGGCATGGCCGCCGAGGCCGAGGTGGCCGGCCAGCCCGCCGACCAGCTCCACCTGATCGACCCGCCACCACCGGACGCCGCCCCCACCTTCCGGGCGTACGACGAGCAGCACCTCGCCACGCTCTTCGCCCACGAACTGGGGGCCGCCGACGCCGACACGGCGGCGACAACGTACGCGGACGCGCTGGCGCGCTGCTGCCGCGCCAACCTGGCCAGCATGGCGCAGCACACCCCACCCCGGCTGACCCGCACACCCGCCCGGCTCTGGCTCGCCGGCCGGCCGACGCCCGACCTGCCGGCACCGGCCACCCCGCAGGAGCAGGCCCGACAGTGGCACGCCCACCTGCCCACGCTCGGGTGGCACGTCGTGGACACCACCCACCACGGCATCGTCACGGCAGCACACGTCCGGCCGGTGGCCGAGGCCATCGGCGGCGCGCACCCGTCCACCGACCTGACGGGAGCACCATGAACCCGTACGGCGCGCTGCCCGCCCGGTCGTTCTGGCGGTCCGCCGTCGCCGAACCGGACATGCTGGCCATCGACGAGGTGTGGACACCGAAGTTCGACATCGCCCAGGACGATCCGGTCCTCACCGCCGGCTCGTGCTTCGCCCGCCACCTCGGTCCCGCCCTGCGCGACGAGGGCCTGAACTGGGGTGAGGCCGAGCTGCCGCCGCCGGGGCTGACCGAAGCCGAACGCCGGGCCCGCCACTTCGGGGCGTACTCCTTCCGCACCGGCACCATCTACACCGCCGCCGCCCTGCGGCAGTGGCTGAGCTGGGCGCTGACCGACGGCACCGGACCCGACGAGGTGTGGCGCGACGGTGACCGGTACTTCGACCCGTACCGTCCGTCGGTCGAACCCGACGGCTACGAATCGGCGGAGGCGACCCTGACCGCCCGCCGGTCCACCCTGGCCGCGATCCGGCGGACGGTCGCCGGGGCGGGTTGTCTCATCTTCACCCTCGGCCTGACCGAGGCCTGGCGCGACGTGGCCACCGGCACCGTCTACCCGGTCTGCCCGGGCACCGTCCGGGGCACCTTCGACGCCGGGCGGCACGCCTTCCACAACTTCACCGTGGCCGAGGTACACCGGGACCTCACCGCCACCGTCGCGTCGCTGCGCGCCGCCAACCCCCGGCTGACCGTCCTGCTGACCGTGTCGCCGGTGCCGCTCACCGCGACGGCGACCGGGGCGCACGTGCTGGCCGCCACCGGGTACTCCAAGTCCGTGCTGCGGGCCGCCGCGGGTCAGCTGGCCCAGGAGCACGACCACGTCGACTACTTCCCCTCGTACGAGCTGATCACCGGTTTCCCGTTCCGGGGGGTCTTCTTCGCGCCGAACCTGCGCACCGTGACGCCGGCAGGGGTCTCCTTCGTCATGCGTCACTTCTTCGCCGCCCTCACCCGCGACCGCAACCCGACCGGGCCGACCGGGATCGGTGCCACGGCACCGGACCGGCGCGCCGACGCCCCCGACGGAGGTGACCTGTTCTGTGACGACGCCGTCCTCGACCACTACCGCGCCGGCTAGGTTCCTGCTGCTCGGCGACTCGCACGCCGGCCCGATCGCCAGGGCGGCGACCGCCGCCGGGCTGCCGTTCGTCGGTGGGCCGGTCGGCTCCGGCCGGGACTTCACCGTCGGCTTCTTCGACGCCCACGACGACGACGTGGTGTTCCGGGACACCGCCGTGCAGGAACACCACCGCAGCTTCCTGACCGCGGCGGGCGTGCCCCGCCTCGGCCGGCTCGCCGTCCCGCTCGTCTCGACCTTCGGCCTCAGCATCCACTTCTACGCCACCACGGCGAACTGGCAGATCTACCGCACCGGCGACGGCGACTTCCCGGCCGGCTTCCTCACCGGCGGCCTCTTCGACGACATCGTGCGCGCCATGGCCCGCGACGCGCTCGCCTTCTACCGCCACGTCCGCGACCTCGGGTTGCGCGTCCTCGCGGTGCTGCCACCGCAGCGGGTGCCGGGGATGTCCGACCCGCAGGTCTTCGCGGCGGCCCAGGAGACGATCCGCCGCGCGCTGACCGGGCTGGGCGTGGAGATCGTGGACCTCCGCACACGGGTCACCGACGCCGCCGGCCGGCAACGCGCCGCGTTCTGCGAGCCGGACGACCCGATCCACGGCAATCTCGCCTTCGGCCGGCTGATCGTGGCCGATCTGCTGGCCCGTGGACTGTGACACCGGAATCAGGAGGAGCACGTGGAAGAGCACGTCCTTGCCGCCGTCGAGCGGGCGACCACCCGCCCGCCCGAGCACTACGACACCATCACCGTCCAACCGATCTCCCCGGTCATCGGCGCGGAGGTCTCCGGCGTCGACCTCGCCGGCGAGCTGACCGAGCAGCAACTGGCCGAGATCAGGCGCGCCTTCCTCACCCATCACGTGCTGGTCTTCCGCGACCAGGTGCTCACCGCCGAGGAACACAAACGCTTCGCCGGCCACTTCGGCGAGCTGCGCCAGCAGCCCCTGGCCGACCTCGACGGCGGCGACCCGGCCATCCTGGAGATCAGCGCCGGCCCGGACTCCCGTTTCGTGGCCGGCGAGGACTGGCACACCGACGGCACGGCCGAGGCCGAACCGTCGCTGGGCTCGATGCTCTACGTCACCCGGACACCGCAGATCGGCGTCGGCGGCGACACCCTCTGGGCGAACATGCACCTGGCGTACGAGATGCTCTCCCCACCGATGCGGGCCTTCCTCGACGGCCTGACCGCGATCCACGACGGGCTGATCCCCTGGCAGGGTCACACTCCCCCGCCGGAGTACGTCGTGCCCAAGAGCGAACACCCGGTCGTCGTACGCCACCCGGAGACCGGCCGTCGGCTGCTCTTCGTCAACGCCGGCTTCACCTCGCACATCGTGCAGCTCTCCCGGTACGAGAGCAGGGCGCTGCTGGACATGCTGTTCGGTTGGGTCGCCCAGCAGCCGATCCTGAGCTGCCGGGTCCGCTGGACACCCAACACGCTGGTGTTCTGGGACAACCGCTGCACCCAGCACCACGCCGTGTGGGACTACTACCCGCACTCCCGCTACGGCCAGCGGGTGACCGTCAACGGCACCCGGCCGGCCGGATGACCGCCCCCGGGGTCGCGGGCCGCAGCTGAACGCCGGCTCGACGACGGGTCAGCCGCGCACGATCTGCTCGGTGTAGGCCCAGTCGTCGTCGAGAGCGCCGTCGCGTTCCTCGGTCAGACCGGTCAGGTCCGCGCCCCGCACGCCGCCGGCCCCGGCGACCCGGTCGCGCAGGATCCGGGCCGTCACCAGGGCCGCCCGGGTGCCCTGGGCGGTGACCGGGTCCAGGTGGTATCCGGCGTCGCCGACCAGGCACCACCCGGGCCCGCTCATCGGCCGGCGCAGCATCCGCATCCGCCCGGCACCGCCGATGGGGGTGCTCCGGCGGCCGGCGGCGACGGCCGGGCCGAGGTACGGGTCGTCGCGCACCAGCCGCTCGAACGAACGCGCCGGGTGCTGCCCGGTCGCGTCGATCAGGCTCTGGTGCAGATCCAGCGCCACGCACCACCGCCCGTCACCGCAGGGGGTCGAGATGAGCACGCTGCGGTCCTGCAGGGAGAAGTACGAACGGTCGGTGGGCAGCGGCAGGTTCTCGTAGTACGCCAGCAGCGCGAACCACGGTGACTCCACGACCCGGTAGGCGACCGCCCCCACCCGTTCGGCGTTGCGGGACAGCCGGCCGTCGGCGAGCACCAGCAGGTCGCAGGTCACCCGGCTGTCCACCGCGCCGTGGCGCACGGTCGCCCCGCGTACCCGGCCGGCCTCGATCGTGAGGCCCCGCACCCGGGCCGGACGCGACACGGTGACGTTGCCCCGGCTGCGAGCTGCGGCCAGCAGCGCCGGGTCCAGCACCTCGCGGGGCACGCTCATCCGGAACGAATAGGCGTCCTCACGCGGGTAGACCCGCTCGACCACGTCCTCGCCGATGCGTTGGGTGTCGCCGTAGGTACGCGGGGCACCGCAGGCCAGGACCGTCTCCAGCAGGCCGAGTGCGGACCAGGCGAGGTTGCCGGACCGGTCCCAGGTGGACTGTTGCGGCCAGAACGTGGTGGGCCGCGAGGCGTCCAGGACGAGGACCCGCTCGGCGTACGGCGCGAGCGCCCACGCGGTGGACGCCCCGGCGATCCGGCCGCCGACCACGACGGCCTCCCAGTGGCCCGCGATCACGCCGGCACCGAACTGACGCGGTGGTGTTCCGCTGGGTTTCCGACGGCGTGACGCGGCACGCCCCAGTCTCCCATTCCGGCGAGACCACAAGGGAGTCCCGAATCTCCGCCGCGCGCCGATCCGGCGTGTCGGTGGGACGTACCGTGACCGGTGCCGGGCGGCCCGCCCGGCGGGATGGGGCGGGTGGCTGGTCGGCGATCACACCGGTCAGCCCTGCGGGGGCGGTCCCGGGAACCAGCCGGCCCGACCGAGCGCACCCGGCAGGCTGGTCATGCCGAGCTGCGCACCGATCCATGCCGCCGTCTCGGTGACGCCGCAGGGGTCGAGACCGGTCGAGTGCCCGGAGCGGGCCAGGGCGTAGAGCAGGTCCTCGGTCGCGACGTTGCCGGTCGCAGCGGGGGCGAACGGGCAGCCGCCGATGCCGCCGACGCTCGCGTCGAGCGCCGTGACACCAGCCTCGACCGCCGCGAGGGCGTTGGCGATGCCGGTGTTGCGGGTGTCGTGGAAGTGGGCGCGCAGCGGTGCGCCCGGAGCCGCCGTGATCGCCGCCGCGACCAGTTCCCGAACCTGCACGGGTACCCCCACCCCGATGGTGTCGGCCAACGCGATCTCGTCGGGTCCGCTGGCGGCGAGCCGACGGACGAGGTCACCGACAGCCGCCGGGGCGACGTCTCCCTCGAAGGGGCAGCCGAACGCGGCGGCCACCGTCACGCTGGCCCGTAGGCCGGCCGTGTGGGCGGCCTCGGCGATGTCGGACCAGGCCCGGACCATCGCGTCGACGGAGGCACCCTGGTTGCGTCGGCTGAAGGTCTCCGTCGCCACGACGACGCAGTTGACCTCGTCGACCCCGGTTGCGAGCGCGCGGTCCAGCCCGCGCCGGTTGAGCACCAGGCCGATGTACGACACGTCGCTGCGCCGGGGCACGCCGGCCATGACGGCTTCCGCGTCGGCCATCTGGGGTACCCGGTCCGGGCGGACGAACGACACCGCCTCGACACGTCGGGCACCCGCGTCGACACACCGCCGGATCAACTCGATCTTGCTCGACGTCGGCAGGATCTCGGACTCGTTCTGCAGGCCGTCCCGAGGGGACACCTCCACCACGTTCACCATCATGTGTATACAATCTCAGGCCGTCGGGGTAGGCGGCAAGGAGAACTGCCGCACGCCGCTCACATCACGGAGGCACGAGTGACGAATGCCGCAGAGGATGCCTACGAGGCATTGCGGGGGGCGATTCTCAGTGGCGCGATCCGCCCTCGGGAACGGCTCGGCGAGGTGGAGCTGTCCCGGCAGTTCGGGGTGAGCAGGACCCCGATCCGGGAGGCCCTGCGCCGGCTCACCGCAGAGGGCCTCGTCGTCTTCCAGCCCAATCGGGGGGCCCGGGTCGCCGAGTGGTCGCTCAGCGACCTCCAGGAGACCTACGAGATCCGGGCCCGGCTGGAGAGCTACGGTGCCGCCCTGGCCGCCCAGCGCATCGACCCCGAGCACCTGCCACGGCTGAGCCTGCTCTGTGACCAGATGGAGCAGCGGGCGCAACGGATGAGCCCGCAGGACCTGGACGAGATCGCCACCCTCAACTCCGAACTGCACGCCATCGTCATCGGCGCCGCCGCCAGCCAGCGGCTCACCTCGTTGCTGTCAGCGGTCGTGGAGGTGCCGCTGATCGTCCGGGCCTTCCGCCTCTACACCCCGGACGCGCTGGCCCGCAGCATGGCGCACCACCGCGACCTCGTCGCGGCGTTGAAGGCCCGCGACGCCGAGTGGGCGTCGAGCACCATGCGGGCCCACGTCCTGGCCGCGCGCCGGGTCCTGCTGGACGCCATGGTGAACAGCCCCGACCTCTGAGCGGGGCGGCCGGCCCGCGCCGGGGAGCCGACGTCAGCTCCCCGGCGCGCCCGGCTTGATGCAGGCCACCTCGCGGCCAACGTCGATCGGGGTCAGCCTCACCTCAGTCTGTACACAACGGTCCTCACCCACCGGACACCGTCCGTACAGCACGCAGCCCTGCACGAGCTGGGTCGGGCTCAGCGGGTCACCGACCAGTCGCGCCGGCGGCAGCTCCTGGTCGGGGTCGACGGGCAGCGCCGCGGCCAGCAAGGCCCGGGTGTACGGGTGCTGGGGGTCGGCGAACACCCGCTCGGAGGGGCCGGTCTCCACGACCCGTCCCCGGTACATCACGGCGATCCGGTCGCTGACGTACCGGACCGTGTGGATGTCGTGGGAGATGAACAGGTATCCCATGCCCAGCTCCGCCTGCAGGTCGGCGAGGAGTTGCAGGATCTGGGCGCGCACCGAGAGGTCGAGCGAGGAGGTGGGCTCGTCCAGCACGATCAGGGACGGTTCGGTCACGATGGCCCGCGCGATGCCCACCCGCTGCTGCTGTCCACCGCTGAGTTCGCCGGGATACCGCCGGGCCATGTCCGGCGAGAGGCCGACCTGTTCGATCACCCGGGCGACCCGGTCCCGACGCTCCCGCACCGGGGTCCTGGGCCGGTGGATGGCGAGGGGCTCACCGACGATGTCGCCCACCCGCATGCGGGGGTTCAGCGACTCGAACGGCTCCTGGAAGATGATCTGAAGCTTCGCGCGCATCTTCCGCAGTTCGGCGGCGGGCAGGGCCAGCACGTCGGCGCCCTCGAAGTGGACCCGTCCCCGGGTCGGTTCGATCAGCCGCAGTGCCAGCCGGCCCAGCGTCGACTTGCCGGATCCGCTCTCCCCGATGATCGCGAGGGTCTCCCCGGCGTCCACCGTCAACGACACGTCGTCGAGCGCGTAGACGGTGGTGGCGCCGCCGAGGTGGAACTCCTTGCTGACCTCCGCCAACTCCAGCAGGCTCACCGTACGGCCTCCTTCTCCTGCGGCAGGTGACAGCGGTACGTGTGACCGGACGCCGTCGTCACCGGCTCGGGAACCACCCGGGCGCACGGGTCGAAGGCGTGCGGGCAGCGTGCCTGGAAGGGACACCCGGCCGGGTAGTCGACCAGGTCCGGCAGCCGCCCGGTGAGGTGCACCAAGGGCTGGCCCGGTCGGGGAATGGCCCGGATCAGCGCCTGCGTGTACGGGTGGCCGGGCGTGCCCAGCACCTCCCGGACGGTGCCGTGCTCGATCACCTGGCCGGCGTACATCACCACCACCCGGTCGCAGTACTGGGCGACCACGCCGAGATCGTGGGTGACCAACAGCATGGAACGCTCGTGTTCCTTCACCATCGCGCGGATCAGGTCCAGGATCTGCCGCTGCACGGTCAGGTCGAGGCCGGTGGTCGGCTCGTCGGCGATGACGAAGGTCGGGTTGAGCAGCATGGCCATCGCGATGACGACCCGCTGGGCCATGCCGCCGCTGAGCTGGTGGGCGTATCCGTCGAGCACCCGGTCCGGGCCGGCGATGCCGACGTCGGCCAGTGCGGCGCGGGCCCGGTCGTGGGCCTCGTCCCCCTCGGACCTCCGCTTTCCTACCGCGACATGACGAGTCGACCGCCCGCATCGTGCCGGTAGAAAACCGGGGCAGTCTCCGGGACCGGCCGAGTCGGGCACGTCCGGTCACGCAACAGATGAGCGCGTGCGGGTGGCGATGGGGAGTTGGCTGCAGTGGCTGTCAGCGGCCGGTGGCTCCGTCGATTCTCTCGCGGATGATGTCGGCGTGCCCGGCGTGCCGTCCGATCTCCTCGATCATGTGGACCAGCACCCATCGCTGCGACGGCGGCAGGGCGCGGCCCGGCGGCCGGGGTGCCGGGCGGGTCAGATCGGTCCAGGTGTCGATGACCTGGTTCGCCTGCGCGATCGTTGCCCGGTAGCGGGCGAGCAGGCCGTCGACGGTCTCGTCACGGGTGGGCCGGAAGGTGCGGCGCATGTTGGTGATCGGTTCTTCGAGGAAGTAGAACCTCTCGACGGCGGTCACGTGTTTGATCAGCCCGAGGAGGTTGGTGCCGGAGGGCACTTCGGCGGTGCGGACCTCGGGCTCCGGCACGTCGGCGACCTTGTCCATGATCGCGTTGCGGAGGTAGTCGATGAAGCCGACCAGAGTGTCCTTCTCCCCGGGGGCGGTCCACGCGGGACCGGTGTCCTTGCGTTTCCTGGTTCGGGTGGTTGGCGGCATCAGCTTTTCCGATCATGTCGTTGGATGAGCAGGACGTTGTCGGTGACGGTGGCGGTCCGGCCCCCCGGTCCGGTGGCCCGGCGGTGCGGCGTGTCGGCGCGTACGACGGACCACCGGTCCGGGTCGAGGGCGAGCTCGGCCGCGGTCTCGCCGGGTGAGGGGTGCTGCGTGTCGGCATCTTTGTTCCATGACCGGGGTGCGGTCGAGCCGTGGTCGACGATCAGGAGATGACCGCCGGGGCGCAGGGCGTGCGCCGCGGTACGCAGGACTCGCGTGCGATCCAGCGCGAAGGGGGTGTGCAGGTACTGCGCGGAGATCAGGTCGAACTGCCCGTCGGGGAAGCTCCGGGCCAGATCGTGCTGTTCGCCGGTCACCCGGCTGTCGATGCCGAGTTGCCGGGAGCGTGCGCGCACCCGTTCCACGGCGGCGCTGGAGATGTCCACGGCGGTGACCCGCCAGCCGTGCCGGGCGAGCCAGATGGTGTCGCCGCCGGCGCCGCATCCCAGGTCGAGGGCGTCGCCGGGATGCCGTGTCCCGGCTGTCTCTTCCAGTACCGGGTTGGGGTTCCCAGCGGAGCCGCCGCGCCGGGCGCGGTGGTGCTGTTCCCAGAACGACTCGGCATCGGGTGCACCGGTCACCGGTCCGCTCCCCTCGCGAGGAACGTCACCAGTTCGGTGGTGACGAATTCCGGGTTCTCCTGGATCAGCCAGTGCCCGGCCCTGGGCACCTCCACGGCGCGGGTGATGTTGGACATGAGGGGCTGGACCGTCGAACGGGTGAAGTCGAGCGTGCCCTCGGCCGTCAGCAGCATCGTCGGCATGCTGATCGGCTTCACGGCCTTGTTGTCCCGTTCGTCCTGGTCCAGGGTGCGGTAGAGCTCGAACCCACCGGTGAGCACCTGTGGGCGCTGGTACGTGCGGGCGTATTCGTCGATCTGCTGCGCGGTGAAAGGAGCCTTCGCACCCGGCCCGCCGAAGCTGGTCCCACCATAGGCAACATACCCGTAGAAAAGAGACAGATAGCTTCGTACGTCGTCGTCGACCAGCAGCTCGGGGAACCCGTCCTGGTCGTGGAACGACATGTGCCAGCTCGCCTGCCGGTAGGCGTTCGCGCTGAGGGCGGGGCCGGGCATCGGGTAGTCGAGGTGGGCGTACCTGACGACCTCGGCCGGGAACTGTGCGGCGTACTGGAACGCCACACCGGCACCGAGATCGTGCCCGACCAGGTTGATCTTGTTCAGCCCCAGTGTGCCGGCGAGCAGCCGGTGGACGTGGCGGGCCAGGGTGGCCTTGTCGTAGCTGGACGGCGCGCCCTCGCTGTCGCCGAGTCCCGGCAGGTCAAGCGCGTACACGGTGTGTTTCTCGGCGAGCGCCGGCATGATCTCGCGCCACGAGTACCACGACTGGGGCCAGCCGTGCAGGAGGACGAGCGGCTCGCCGGTGCCACCGGTGACGTAGTGCATCGTCACGCCGTCGACGTCGGCTGTCTCGTGGGTGAATTGACGGTTGAACGCGGCGTCATCCCGGGTGGCCGCGTCGTGACCTGTCGCGGCGGTGGCGTCCGCTTGCCGCGACGTCGTGTCCCGCGCCCCGCCGCCGGTGGTCGTGCAGGCTGTCGTCAGGACGAGCGCGGCCGTGACGGCTGCGACGGTGCGCGGCCACCGGGCCGCCGGTCGCGAAGTTGCTGCTGATGTGAGCATCGGTTGCTTACCTCCGCCACCAGCATCACCAGCGGCGTTGCCTATTGGCGAGAAACGTTGCGGATCCGCATCATGGGCTCATGAACGTCACGCCGCACGACGTCCTTGCGGGCGTCGGCCCACGCCTGCACGCGCTGCGCAAGACCCGGGGCATCTCCCTGGCCGCCCTGGCGGCAGAGACCGGGCTGACCGCAAGCACGCTGTCGCGTCTCGAGAACGGGAAACTGCGCCCGACACTGGAGCAACTGCTGCCGCTGGCACGGGCGCACGGCGTCCCGCTCGACGAACTGGTCGCGGCCCCGCCCACCGGCGATCCACGCATCCACCTACGGCCCGTACGACGGTCCGGCTTCACCGTCGTGCCGTTGACAAGACGTCCCGGAGGCATCCAGGCCTACAAAGTGATCTACCCACCGGCCGGTGGATCGGCCACGACGACACTGCAGACCCACGAGGGGTACGAATGGTTCTACGTGCTCAACGGACAGGTCAGGCTCATCCTCGGTGACCAGGAATACCGGCTGGGCCCCGGCGAAGCCGCCGAGTTCGACACCCGTGTCCCGCACCAGATCGGCAGCGCCGACTCCCAGCCCGCAGAGCTGCTCACGCTCTTCGGCGCCCAGGGCGAACGCGCCCACCTGTCGCCCTGGCCGACCTCGCCCGCCTGAACGAACCGGCTCGGGAGCAGACACTTCACCCGAGCCGGGTCGAGGGTGGACGCGTTCATCGCCGTCAGTGGGGCACGCCGGCCGGGAACTCCTCGACCCCCAGCACGCGCAGCAGCTCAAGCCGCTCCCTGGCCTCGGCGTCGGCCGGGGTCAGCACCAGCAACTGCTGGCCGAGATCGGGAGTGACCAGGGTTTCGCAGTCCATCGTGAGGTGACCCACGCGCGGATGCCTGAACGTCTTGCGGTCGGCCCGGCGTACCGCCACCTCGTGCTCGGCCCACAGCCGCCGGAAGTCGTCGCTCGCCGCCCGTAACCGTTCGATCAGGCCCGTCACGGTCGGGTCGCCGGCCCGCCGGCCGGCCACCGCACGCAGGTCGGCGACCTGCTGACGGGCGTGCCGCCGCCATTCCTCGGGGCCGTGGAGGTCACGGACGGCGGGGTCGGTGAAGTAGCGGTAGACGACGTAGCGGCGGTCGCCGGTCAGCCCGGTGTGGTCGCCGCCGAGCAGGATCGACATGCGGTTCTGCGCCAGGACCTCGCCGAGGTCGGACAGGACCATGGCGGGGGTGTCGCCCACCAGGTCGAGCAGGCGGACCAGGCCGGCTCGGGCCAGGCGGGCGACACCCTCGGGGGGTGGCGGCTGGTGGCCGGCCAGGTGGAACAGGTGGCTGCGCTCGTCGTCGGTCAGGCGCAGGGCCCGGGCCAGGGCGCCGAGCAGTTGGGTCGACGGCTGGCTGCTGCGGCCCTGCTCAAGGCGGACGACGTAGTCGACGGACATGCCGGCGAGCATGGCGACCTCCTCGCGGCGCAGGCCGGCGGTGCGGCGGCGGGGGCCGTCGACGAGGCCGACCTCGGCGGGGCGGATGGCCTCGCGCCGGCGTCGCAGGAAGTCGGCGAGCTGCTCACGCTGCATGCCTCCATGCTGCCCCCGGGGCCGGCACCGAGCCAGGGAGCGGCGCTCCCACGACAAACGCTCCGCTGCCGGCGGGCCGGAAAGCGACGCACGGTGGAGCCGAGATCGACCGACGAGGGAGAGTTTCGATGCAGACACGCACGCTGGGCAACACGGGTCCCACGGTTTCCGCGGTGGGGCTGGGGGCGATGAGCATGTCGGGCGCGTACGGGCCGGCCGATCGTGGGGAGAGCATCGCCACCGTACGGGCCGCGCTGGACGCGGGGGTCACGCTCATCGACACCGGCGACTTCTACGGCATGGGACACAACGAGCTGCTGCTGTCGGAGGCGTTGCGGGGACGCGACCGGGACAGCTATCTGCTGAGCGTGAAGTTCGGGCAGCAGGTGGGGCCGGGAATGCGGTTCGCCGGCCAGGACTCCCGCCCGGATTCGGTGCGCAACTTCCTGAGCTACTCGCTGACCCGGCTCGGCGTCGACCACGTGGACATCTACCGGCCGGCCCGACTCGACCGGTCGGTGCCGGTCGAGGACACGATCGGCGCGATCAAGGACATGATCGACGCCGGCTACGTACGGTACGTGGGGCTCTCCGAGGTCGACGCGGAGACCGTCCGCCGGGCGCATGCCGTACACCCGGTTGCTGATCTCCAGATCGAGTATTCGCTGCTGTCGCGTGCGGTCGAGGCCGACGTGCTGCCCACGCTGCGGGAGCTGGGCATCGGGCTGACCGCGTACGGGGTGCTGGGCCGTGGCCTGCTCTCGGGGAACTGGGTGCCGGGGCGGGCGGACGATCCGCGTAACCACGCTCCCCGCTTCTCCGCCGGGAACGCGTCGCACAACCTGGCCCTGGTGGAGGCGTTGCGCCGGGTCGCCGACGCGAAGGGGTGCACGGTGGCGCAGTTGGCGATCGCCTGGGTGGCGGCGCAGGACCCGTCCATCGTTGCGCTGGTCGGTGCGCGCACCCGGCAGCGGCTGGCCGAGGCGTTGCCGGCGCTGGACGTGCCGCTGTCGGCCGGCGACCGCGAAGAGATCGAGGCGGCCGTGCCGAAGGGCGCCGCGCGCGGCGACCGTTACCCGGCGGCGTTCATGGCGAGCCTCGGCGTCGGCAACTGAACGCGCCGACCGGGGGCCGCCGGTCGACGGTCCCGACACCCTGAGATACGATACGGGACGTGGCGTATCGTAATGAAGAATCGTCAGGGGCCCGGGGACGGCCGCGCGATGCCGAGCTTGAGCGTCGGATCACCGCGGCCGTCCTCGACATCCTCGCCGAGGACGGGTACGAGGACGTGACCTTCGAAGCGGTGGCCCGACGCTGCCAGACGTCGAAGGCCAGCCTGTACCGGCGGTGGGGGTCCAAGCGGGACATGGTCATCGCCGCGGTGAAGGCAGGGCCCGCCCGGCACTCGACATCCCCGCTACCGCAGGGGGCCACCCTGCGCGAGGACCTGCTGATCCTGGCCCGGCGGCTGGAACGCACGATGGCCGCCGCCGACATCGGCACCGCGTTGATGCTGCTCCAGGCCGGGCTGAAAGACCCCGAACTGTGCGACGCCATCGAGAGCTCCGCCGGCCCCACGGGTGCCAGGCTGCCGCAGGCGGTCATCGACGCCGCGGTGGCCCGTGGCGAGCTGCCCACCGGCGCGAGCCCGTTCGCCTTCGACGAGGTCGTCGGGTCGGTGCTGCTGCTCCGGCACGCGAACGGCCTCGCGGTCGACGACGCCCACCTGTCCGCACTCGTGGACACCGTGATCATCCCGGCGCTCGTCGCCTCCGCCACCAGCGGCACCACGCTGCCCGCCGGCCTCTTCTCCGGCCATCCCGAAACCCGCACCACCGACCCGATCCGGGAGGATTCATGACCACACCGTTCGTGATCGACAACTTCACCTACCGCACGGTCACCGGCGACACCGGCGTCGACCTCAACGTCGCCGTCGGCGGCCAGGGGCCGGCCGTCGTGCTGCTCCACGGCTTCCCGCAGACCCACTACATGTGGCGCCACGTCGCCGCGAAACTCGCGACCGACCACACCGTCATCGTCCCCGACCTGCGCGGTTACGGGGCCAGCGGCAAGCCCGTCGCCGACGACCCGGACACCTACTCCAAGCGCACGATGGGCAACGACGTGATCGCCATCACCCGCCAGCTCGGCTTCGACCACTTCGGGCTCATCGGCCACGACCGCGGTGCCCTCGTCGCCGTCCGGACCGGGCTCGACCACCCCGAAGCGGTGCGCTACCTCGGCATCCTCGACGTCCTGCCGACCCTGGACACGTGGGCCGTCCTGCACGGCGTCAACGCCAAGGTCGCCTGGCACCTCTACCTCATGGCCCAGCCGGCCGGCCTGCCCGAGAAGATGATCGCCGCCGTCGGCCCCGAGTTCTTCGGCTCCTTCCTCGACGCCTGGGACCCCACCGGCACCACCTTCACCCGCGACGAGCGCGACCACTACGTCGACAGCTCCGTCGCCGCGATCGACTCGATCGTCGCCGACTACCGCGCGACGGCCAGCATCGACCTCGACATGGACATCGCCGACCGTGAACGCGGCGCACACCTCACGATGCCCGTCGGCGTCATCTCCCAGGACTGGGGCTCCCAGCTCGGCTTCGACGCCTCCGCGCTCTGGCGCGCATGGGCCCCGGACCTCACCTACCAGGCCACCGACAGCGGACACTTCATGGCCGAGGAGAACCCCGACGAGATCGTCGCGTTCATCACCGGGCTGGCCGGGCGCGCTCCCGCCACCGGGCACCGGAACAAGCAATGAGATCTGTGTCCGGGGTGGGTCGGGTCGCGCGCCCGGCCGTACGAGGACGGTCGCCCACGCCGCACCCACGGCGACGGCCGGGCGCGCCGCTGTCTCGGCCCACGCGGCCGACGAGCAGAACGTATCGGCGGACGGCCCCGGTCGACGCGGGCACGGACACCGGTGGCGTCTCAGTCGAGGTCGGCGAGGTCCAGCACGAAGCGGTAGCGGACGTCGCCGCGTGCGAGCCGGTCGAGGGCCTGGTGGATCCGGGCGGACGGCAGCAGTTCGATGTCGGCGGTGATGTCGTGCTCGGCGGCGAAGGACAACAGGTCGGCGGTGTGCCTGGTGCCGCCGGTGCCCGATGAGCTGAGCTTCTTGCGGCCGAAGGTCAGCTCCATGAGGTTCACCGGTGTCTGCATGGGGAAGCCGAGCACGCTGAGGGTGCCGTCGAGGGTCAGCAGCCGCAGCAGCGGCGACAGGTCGTGCGGGCCGGAGATGGTGTCCAGGATGAGGTCGAAGCTGCTGGCGGCCCGCGCGAGCCGGGCGTCGTCGGTCGTGACGAGCAGATCGACGGCACCGAGCTTGCGGGCGTCGTCGGCCTTGCCCGCGCTACGGCTCAGCACGGTGACCTCGGCGCCGAGTGCGGCGGCGAGCTTGACACCCAGATGGCCGAGGCCGCCGAGGCCGGCGACCGCCACCCGGCTACCGACGCCGATTCCCGCCGCGCGCAGCGGCTCCCACATGGTGATGCCGGCGCACATCAGCGGTGCCGCGCCGGCCGGGTCGAGGCCGGCGGGCAGCTGGTAGGCGAACTTCTCCCGCAGTACGTACTCGCGGCTGTACGCGCCCTTGGTGATGGTGCCGTCGAGCCGGTCGGGGCTGCCGTAGGTGCTGGTGGGTCGTTCGAGGCAGAAGTTCTCCTGGCCGACCTGGCACATGGAGCAGGTCCCGCAGGAGTCGACGAGGGTGCCGACGGCGACCCGGTCGCCGGGAGCGAAGCGGGTCACCGCCGGCCCGACGGCGGTGACGGTGCCGGTGAATTCGTGGCCGGGCACCACGCCGGCGGCGTTCTTGTAGTGCGGCATCATGCCGCTGAGCAGGTGCAGGTCGCTGTGGCAGACGCCGCAGTAGTCGACGCGGACCGCGACGTCGTCGCTGCGCAGGTCCCGCCGCTCGATCGTCGCCCGTTGCAGGGCGACGGTGCCGTCCACGCTCTGCCAGCCGATGGTCGTCCTCATGGACACCCCTTCCAAACAAACCGTTCTGTATTTTTTGAACCTAGCCAGCCGGCACGCCGAAAGCAACCGACTCGTCGGTTTGTTAGAGTTGGCGCATGTCGTCAGGGCCCGTGACCGCCAAAGGCGCGGCAACCAGCCGCCGCATCCTGGACGCCGCCGCCGTCGAGTTCGCCGAACGAGGCATCGCCGGAGCCAGGATCGACCGCATCACCGCAGCGGCCCGCACGAACAAGGCCCAGGTGTACGGCTACTTCGGCAACAAGGACGGCCTGTTCGACGCCGTCATCGCCGACCGCGCGGACCAGCTCATGAGCGTGGTCGCGTTCGACGCGGACGACCTGCCCGCATCGGCGGTGGCGATGTACGACGCGAACCTGCGCGACCCTCAACTGGTTCGACTGCTGACCTGGCTACGCCTGGAACGGCGGCCCACCGGCAGCCTGGGCCGGGCCGCCGACCACGAGTCGAAGCTGGCGGGGATCGCCCGGGCGCAGGCCGCCGGCCGTGTCCGCGCGGGCGATCCCTCCGACCTGTTCACCCTGGTCCTCAGCATGGCGTTCGCCTGGTCGGCGGCCAGCATCGTGCACGCCGCGACCGCCGACGAACCCGACGAGGACCACGAGCGGCGGCGCAGGCTCCTGGCCGGGTGCGTCCGGGACGCGATCTCACCGGGCACAGCACCACCGGACTGACCCGGCAAGCGGACAGCGTTCGGGACGTCGGCCAGGGTCCCGTGTCGATGTCGGCGGCGGGGGCGCCGGGGCGATCCGCCGCCTGGGCGTCAACGCTGCGCCACGCCCCGCCGACGCGCCCCAGCCGATCTGTGATCAGCGGCCCGTCCAGCAGCTGAGTTCCATGCCGTCCTCGACCGGGAAGTCGATGCTGACGTAGCCGTTGCCCGGGTCGCGGACGTAGGCCAGGTAGTCGCCCATCGACTCGAACGTGGAGTCGTCGCCGACGACCAGGGCGCCCGGGGCGAGCCGGTCCTCAAGCAGGCGCAGGACGGGCAGGCACAGCTCCTTCCAGCCGTCGAGCAGCGCCAGGCCGATCGGGCCGCCGATCGCGCCGAGGGTGGTCAGCGCGTCACCTTCGAGCACGGTCACGATGTCGCTGAACCCGGCCTGCTCGATGGTGGCGCGGGCCGCCCTGACCTTGGTCGCGCTGAGTTCGGTCGTCGTGACGTGCCCGGTCCCGTTGTCCCGCACGGCCGCGGCGAGGTAGAGCGTCGAGATCCCGTACGAGGTGCCGAACTCGACCACCGTCTGCGGTCGGGCCGCGCGGACCAGGGCGTAGAGCAGGTCGCCGCCGCGGGCCGAGATCGGCATGTAGACGTCTTCGAGCAGGTCGGAACGTTCCTGGGGGGTGGCCGTGGGGGCGGGCCGGCACGGCGATCGCTCGTCGTCGCGCTCGGCCTCGGTGAACAGCCGGACGATCAGGTCGCGGACCGCCGGGTCGTGCAGTGTCGTCGTCATGAAGGGTAGATTAGACGCAACGTTGCGTCTAGGGAATACGTGGGTCTTGTAGCGTCTCGGAAGACGTGGATCACACGGGAGAGACACCTCACGGGAAGGAGCGCCCGATGCACCGCGGCAACCGGCACGGCCGCAGCGAGGCGGCCCGCGAGGCCGTGCTCCAAGCGGCCGACGACCTCGTCGCCGAGATCGGCTACGCCAAGGTCACCATCGAAGGCATCGCCGCCCGGGCCGGCGTCGCCAAGCAGACCATCTACCGGTGGTGGCGCTCCAAGACCGACATCCTGGTCGACGCGTTCACCGCCGACAGCGCCCAGGAACTCACCCTGCCCGACACCGGCGCCTTCCGCACCGACCTACGCGCCCACCTCGACGAACTGGTCCGCTTCCTGGAGGTGTCCGACTCCGGCGCGGTGTTCCGGGCCCTGGCCGGCCAGGCCCAACACGACCCCGACCTGGCCACCCGGCTACGCGCGGAGGTTCTGCCCCGGCTACGCGCCCGCGACCGGGTGCCGTTCGACCGGGCCACGGCACGCGGCGAACTGCCCGCCGACACCGACGTCGACCTCCTCGTCGACCAGACGGTCGGACCGATCCACTTCCGGGTGCTCGTCACGGGCGAACCCGTGACACCCGCCCTACTGGACGCGCTGGTCACCACGGCCGCCCAGCACCAGCCGGGCGCGGTAGCCACCTAGATCCTGCATCGGAGCCGAGTGCCGGGCCCGATTCGCGCCACCAGGGGCACCTGTACAGGACACCCGCTCTCGCCGGTGACGACAGGCGCGTCCTCGGCGAACTGGACACCATGCGAGACAACCTGCGGTACCAGATCGCCGAGCCGCACCGCTGGGCAGGTCAATTCCGACGCACCCTGATAGCCCACGCCATTCAGGGCTCGAATTCGATCGAGGGTTACCAGGTATCCCTGGACGACGCCGCCGCAGCCGTTGCCGGCGACGAACCGGTAGAGACGAACCCACAGACCTGGGAGGTCATCACCGGCTACCGGGACGCCCTCACCTACGTACAACAACTCGCCCGCTCGCACGAGTTCGCCTGGCAGCACATGCTGCTCAACGCGCTGTACTTCATGATGCTCCGCCACGACCTCAGCAAGTGGCCGGCCGCTTCCGCCCCGGATACATCCACATCGCTGCCACCGGCGGTCGAGTCCGCCGCACCGTATACCAGCGCGACGAGAACCTCACCGACGACCAAGCCACCCGCGACCTTCGCCACCTCGTCCGAGCGGGCATGCTCGAACAGCACGGCGACACCCGAGGCAGGTTCTACCTCACCTCGCCGACGCTCCGCGATCACGCCGCCCCGGCGCTGCCCCCTAGAGAGATCATCGACCCGTACCGACGGTGCGGCTCAGCCAGGAACCGCAAGTCCGCGCCGACCCGGGAGATCCTTGCCCGAGCATTTCGGCACCTCCTGCCGCATCCGCGAACCCGAGCTCGGCATGCACCTCGATCCGCTGCACATCCTCCTCGACCAGGTTCACCAGCCGCCACGTCGTAACCGGGGTGTCGGCAGCCATGGGTGTTGCGCAAGGCGGCTGTTGCCCCGTGACGGCCGTTGCGACAGGAGACGAAGCCTCTGGGGCAAGGCGGGGCAGCTGGCCAGGCCGACGACTACGGCGTCACCACGATCTTGCCGGCCGCCGTTCCCTGCTCCAGGTACCGGTGGGCCTCGACGATGTCGTCCAGTGTGAACACCCGGTCCACCACCGGCCGCAACACGCCGGTGCGGACACCGGCGGTCAGGAACGCGGCGACCCGCCGGGCGGTCACCGGGTCGACCATGTCCGCGAGACTCATGTAGCGGTGGATGGTCAGCGACGGATTCGCCGGGAACGACGCCGGCCGTGGGTCCAGCCAGCCCACCGTGGCCAGGGTGCCGCCGAGCTTCGCGGCCAGCGACAGTGCGGCCAGGCCCGGGCCCATGACGGCGTCCAGGACGATGTCGACGCCCGCTCCCCCGGTGTGCCGCCGGGCCGCCTCCGCGACGTCCTCCCGGTCGGTGGCGATCACCGCGGCGGCCCCGGCGGCCACCAGGCCGTCCACCTTGGCGCTGCGCCGGGTGACCGCGATCGGCACCGCGCCGATCTGGTGGGCGATCTGGATCGCGGCCCGCCCCACCCCGCCCGACGCGGCGGTGATCAGGATCCGGTCCCCGGGTCGCATTCCGGCCCTCTCCACCAGCGCACCGTAGGCGGTGAAGTACGACACCCAGAGCGCCGCCGCATCGACGGGCTCCAGCCCGGCGGGCCGGGGCACCACGCGGTCGGCCGGCAGCGTGGTGTACTCGGCGTACGCGCCTCGGGTCTCGAAGTCGGGTATCGCACCCAGGATGACGGGGTCGCCGACGGTCAGCCCGGTCACCGTGGACCCGACCGTGTCGATCACACCGGTTCCCTCGACGCCCAGCCGTGCGTGCGGCAACCGCACGGGCCGTGGGGACTGCCCGCCCCGGACCAGCTGATCGATCGGGTTGACGGCGAAGGCTTCGATCCGTACGCGGACCTCGTCGGCTGCGGGCTCGACGACCGGCTCGTCGACGACGCGCAGAACGTCCGGACCGCCGGTCTCGTCGAACACGACTACTCGTGGCATGGAGGGCTCCCTGTGCTCCTGATGGGGTCACCGGGGAACGCTACGGAGCCGATAGGAACCTGCTGGTAACTTTTGGCCCTGTGCCCAACGCTCACGGTCAGGTCTTCCTCGCCGACTGTCCCACCCGCCTGGCCGTCGAGATCATCACCGAGAAGTGGGCGGTGATCGTGCTGTTCGCGCTCAGTCTGCAACCCCGACGCCCCGGCGAGCTGGCCGACCTCATCGGCGGCGTCTCCCACAAGGTCCTCACCCAGACCCTGCGCCGCCTGCAGGCGTACGGTCTGGTCGACCGCCGCGCGTACGCCGAAGCTCCCCCGCGTGTCGAGTACAGCCTCACCGCACTCGGGCAGACCCTGGTCGGGCCGATCACGGTCCTGACCGACTGGGCCCGCGACAACGGCGAAGCCATCGTCGACTTCCAGGAACAGAACGGGGGCTGAGGCACCCGTCCCACCGGAGATCCCGGCTCCGGCCGGCCGGTGCGCCCGGGCCGGAGCCATGTCGATGAACGCAGCGGATCACCACCGGGCGTCGTTACGTCGCCGGTGGCCGGTTGCCAGCGGATCTCCCCGACGCTACGTTGACCCTCTATCGACAGACGTCTACATAGTTGTCGGGGGTCGCATGTCCACGTCGGTCACTCGCCGCACCGTGCTGGCCGGTGGCGCCGGCGCCGCCATCGGCCTCGCGCTGCCCGGCCCTGCCGCCCACGCCGGCGGCCGCCACCCCAGCGTCAGCTTCACCCTCGACGCGACGACGCTCGACGGCGGCGAACAGGTCACCTCGGTCACCCTCGACACCCGCCGGCTCGGGCCGATCGACGCCGCCGGGCTCCACCCCGGCACGTTCACCGTGCACGCCAGGGCCACCAGCCCGATCCCGATCGCTCCCGGCGACCTGATCTTCAGCGAGTACGACCTGGACCGTACGGTGACCGCAGCCCGGCTCGACCGGCAGGGAAACATCGTGCTCGACCTGAGCCACGGCGAAGGGCAACTCGGCGGCGGCACCCTCGGCTACATCCTGAGCAAGGGGCGCAACGTCCGGCTGGACCTCGTCTACACCATCACGCAGAACACCCCGCTCGCCCGGCGGCACGGCCCACCCGTCACCATCACCGACTTCGTCCAGGGGCGGCTGTCGAACCCCGAGGTGGACGCCTTCAGCCACCACGTCTCGGGCTCCGGCATGAAGTACCGGTTGTACTCCCCGAAGCGTTCACCGCACCGTGGCCGGCGACCGCTGATCCTCTGGCTGCACGGTGCCGGCGAGGGCGCCTCCCTGCCCGACGGCTACTACGACAACGAGACCACGCTGCGCGCCAACCGGGGCGCGTTGGGCTTCGCCACCCCGCAGGCGCAACGGATCTTCTCCGACGCGTACGTCGTCGCCCCGCAGAGCACCTCCTACTGGATGGAGGACGGTCCCCGGTTCGCCCCGCTGATCCGCGAGATCGTCGAGGACCTCGTACGCCGTGAGCGCGTCGACCCCGACCGGATCTACGTGGTCGGGTGCAGCAACGGCGGATACATGTCCCTGGAGATGACCGTCGCCTATCCCGACCTGTTCGCCGCGTCGGTGCCGATCTGCGGCGTCGTCGAGCCACTCGACGGGCAGGGCCCGCCGCTGATCACCGACGCGGAACTGGCGGCGATCCACACCCCGACCTGGCTGGTCACCTCGCTCGACGACGACACCGTGCCGCCGGAGACCAACACGGTCCACGCCCACGACCTGATCCCGGGATCCCTGGTCACCCTGTACGACCAGGTCGTCTGGAACGGCTACCGGTTCCCCGGTCACTTCTCCTGGATCTACGTGGCCCGCAACGACCCGAGCCTCGACGGCACCCACATCTGGCAGTGGATGTCCCGCCGTCACCGGTGATCCGCCGCATCCGCACACGCAGACGCGCCGCCCCGTCCAGGTCTCCCACAGCGGTGCGGCTCGCCCCGACGGGCACGTCTACGCGGCCTGATGCGCAGGTCCTATTCCGCTCCGACGGGACGGAGCACGTGGCGCACGGCGTCACGCAGCCACTGGTGGGCGCCGTCGACGCTGTGCCGTGGGTGCCAGGCCATGCCGATCGTCAGCGGCGGCAGTGGCAGTGGGATCTCCAGCAGGCGCAGTCCCAGCGCGTGCGCCGCGTCGCTGAGCCGTGACGAAGGCTCACCCGGCAGCGCGGTCGGCACCAGGCAGACCACGTCCTCGGCTGCGGCCAGCATCATCGCGGCCAGGTGTCCGGGCAGGACGGCGCTGACCCGCCGGCTGAGCCCCTGCGCGGCCAGGGCCGTGTCCAGCGGACCGGCAAAACGTCCACGGCGGCTGACCGCCACGTGCTCGGCCGCAGCGAGCCTGGCGGCGGTCAGAGTTCCCTCGGTGAGGGGGTGCCCGGCCCTGACACCGGCCGCCATCCGCAGGGTGACGAGTTCTTCGACGCGGGTCTCCGGGTCGACGTGGTCGATGGCACCGATCTCCAGGTCGATCCGTCCGTCACGCAGCGCGGGGCCGGCCTCCCACTCCTCAGCCAGCACCCGCAGCGAAACGCCCGGTGCCCGGCGTCGGGCGAGCCGGAGCAGGCCGGGCGCGACTGCGGCACCGACCAGGTCCGCGGCCTGGACGGTGAAGGTGCGCCGCAGTGCCGCAGGATCGATTCCGCCGCTCGGGGCGAGCAACGCCTCCAGGCGACGTACCACCGCGCCGGCCTCGTCCCGCAGCGCCTCGGCGCGCGGAGTGGGCACCATCCGCTGTCCGGCCCGCACCAGTAGTGGATCTCGGAGCACCCGGCGTAACCGGGCCAGGGTACGGCTCATCGCCGCGGGGGAGGTCTGCAGCCGCGCGGCGGCGCGGGTGACGCTCTGCTCGGTCAGTAGGGCGTCGAGAGCGACGGCGAGGTTGGCGTCGAGGTTCGGGGCTGGGCTGCTCACCGCATTTATTCCACTTCAGGCAATGATTGGGTGCTGAAGTTCCCATTGTGGCAATGCGGTGCCCGTCCGCACGATGGGTGGGTCCTGCCGATCCGACAATCGAGGTTTCATGATCGTGATTACCGGTCCCACCGGGAACATCGGGCGGCAACTGCTGTCGCTGCTGATCGAGGCCGCACCGGCCGGCCGTGAGGAGTTGCGTGTCGTCGTCCGGGATCCGGCCCGGCTGCCCGAAGACGTCCGGGGACGGGTCGAGGTGGTCGTCGGCTCGCACGGCGACGCCGCGACCGTCGAGCGTGCCTTCGCCGGAGCGGACGCCGTGTTCTGGCTGGTGCCGCCGGACGCCTCCGTCACGCCCGACGACGCCTACAGCGGCTTCACCCGACCGGCCGCGCGGGCTTTCGCCGCCAGCGGCGTCGGCCATGTTGTCGGCGTCTCGGCGCTCGGCCGTGGCACCCCGCAGGCCGCCCGGGCCGGGCTGGTCACCGCCTCCCTGGCCATGGACGACCTGATCGCCGGCTCCGGCGTCGCCTACCGCGCCCTGGCCTGCCCGTCCTTCTTCGAGAACCTGCTGGAGGAGGTCGACGCGATCCGCGACGACGGCGTCTTCACCGACACCGTCGCCGCGGACCGTCCGGCCCCCATGGTGGCCGTCGCCGACATCGCCGCCGCCGCGGCCGGGCTGCTGCTGGACCGCTCCTGGACCGGTGTGGGCGACGTCCCTGTGCTCGGCCCGCAGGACCTCTCGCCCGACGACCTGGCCCGCATCATGACCGAGGAACTGGGCCGTCCGGTCCGCTACCAGCGTCAGTCGCTCGACGAACTGCGCTCCACCATGCTCGGCTACGGCCTCAACGCGGCGTTCGTCGAGGCCATGGTCGACATGAAACGCGCCAAGGACGAGGGCCTGGACGCAGGCGTCGAGCGCGCACCGCAGGCGGGGCCGGCCACCGCGTTCGCGCAGTGGTGCGCCCGAACGCTCCGGCCCGCCGTCCTCACCACGCAGGAGGCCGTCGATGCCCACTGAGCGAACCGATCCGCCGGTCACCGCTTTCATGCTGGTCAAAACCACCCCCGAGTGGCTGGCGATGACCGTGGCCGAACGCGTCCAGGCCTTCACCACCCACGTTCTGCCCGTCATCCAGGCCCGCACCCGCGGTGTCCGCTCCCGCTTCTACGACACGGAGTTCTACTCGGCGCGGGTCACCGACATCTGGGTCTGGGAGGCGGACGACCACGACGCCTACCGCCTGCTGATAGACGCCCTGCGCGAGACCCCCTTCTGGGACCGCTACTTCCAGGTCGTCGACCTGGTCGTGGGCACCGAGAACGGATACGCCCGCACCTACGGCCTGAAGCCGCTGGCCACCCTCGCCACCTGACGCTCCGCCGGACCGGCCGGTGCCTCCGTCGCCCGACGGAGGCACCGGCTCGGCGGAAGATGATCCAGCCGGTACCTCCCGTTCCTGTTCAGCGGGCGCCGGCCAGCCGGGCCATGTGCCCGTCCTCCAGCGGCACGTGCACCGCGTCCACGGCCTCGTCGAGCTGCGCGATGCTGCTCACGCCGACGTTCGGCCGGATGCCCTGCCGCAGCGGCCAGGCGAGCACCACCTGGTTGCGCGCCGGCCGCATCGGCTGACCGGTCGCTCCCGGCCGGGTCCGACCGGACCCCGGCCGGGAGCGACGCCGCCCTTTCCGGTACGCGCACCGCTGGGCGCCGGGCAGGTCGTCACGTCAGGCTCACCCACCGCACGGCGTCCGCTCCGGCTCCACCGTCGAGGGGGCCGCCGGCCGGTCGTCGAGGGCGTCGAGGTAGCCGGCGAAGCCGTGCGGGGCCCGGCCATGGCGGCGGGCACTGGTCCGCACCGCGCAGCCGGCGTCGGCGACGACCCGCATGGCATGTCGACGACCACGCTCGACGAGGTCGTGGTCCTCACCGTGGCGCAGGTCGGCGAATCCGCCCAACCGCTCGTACGCGGCGGCGGCGCAGCCCAGGTTCGCACCGTGCACGTGCCGGTGGCCGGCGTCGGTCAGCCCCTGCCGGTACCGGGTCTCGAACCGTTCGCGCACGCGGGTGGAGCGGGACGCCCAGTCGGTGACCCGTACGGTCCCGACCAGCAGGTCGGTGCCGGCGCGGGCGTGACGCAACTGCCAGCCGCCCCACCGGCGGGGCACCCGGCTGTCCGCGTCGGTGGTGACGAGCCACAGCCCCTGCGGGCCGTTGCGCAGCGCGTACGCCATGCCGGCGGCCCGCGCCCGGCCGACGTTACCGGCCCGCACCGTCAGCACGACGACACCGAGACGTGCGGCGACGGCGGCCGTGGCGTCCCGGCAGTCGTCGGCCACCACGATCACCTCCGAACGCACCGGCAGGTGCCGCAGCGAGTCGAGGACGGAGGCCAGGCAGCCGGGCAGCAACGCCTGCTCGTCGTGGGCGGGCACCACGACCGCCATCCGGTTCACCACAGGCCGTCGGCCTGGGCGACGGACCTGGCCGGCGGCGGCACCCGCAGGAACACGTCGAGGAGGAAGTCCGCCTCCTCGTGCCGTACCGTCCGCGCCAGGCCGTCCACGCCGGCGAGCAGCCGGTGTACGTCGTCGCCACCACGGGCGTGCTCGGCCACCGCCGGCCGCCAGTGCACGGCCACCAGCGTGCCGCCGGGTTCGAGCGAGTCCACCGTACGGGCCACCAGCAGATCCAACCCGGCGTCGTCGAAGTAGTAGCCCAACTCGGAGAGCACGATCAGGTCGAACCGGTCGTCCGCCACGGCCGGCCACTCGTCGGGGACACGCATCCGTTCCACCCGGACGTGTGGCTGCTCCGCCAGCCGCCGCCGGGCGCTCGCCACCGGAGCGGCGGCGAGGTCGACCGCCAGCAGCCGGTCGCACCGTGGGGCGAGGCGGCGGGTGAGCATCCCGGTCGAACAGCCCGGCTCGAATGCCGACCGGTACCGCCGACGCGGCAGACACGCCACCGTCACCTCGTGCTTACGCTGGTCGTACCAGCGGGTGGCGAAACTCCACGGGTCCTCCGCCCCGGCGTACATGTCGTCGAAGTACCCGGCCGGGGTGCCGCCTGAGGTCATGGCACGAACACCGTCTCGTAGGGGCGCGCGAAGCGGGCGAGAACGTTCGGGGGCAGGATCGCGGCGTCGGCAGGTGCCGGCCCCAGCGGCAGCACCTGGCTACGGAAGGCGTCGACCGCCGCCAGCTTGGCCGATCGGGCCGGCCCCGTCAGGTCGACCCGGCGCGCACGGTGCCACGGCACGTCGGGATGGTCCGGCCGGGCCCAGTGCCACGTCCACACCGGGAACTCCAGCAGGATCGCGCCCGTACGCCGGCAGGCGACCTCGGCCGCCCGCCCCACCGCCTCGTGGTCCGGGTGTCCGTCGCCGCGCCACGTCGTGACACACCACCGCCCCGGCGTCAGCCGGCCGGTCAACGCCTCGACGAGTGCCGCCTCGACGACACCGCCGTCGGGATGCCCCAGATGCTCGATGGCGGCGGGGGCGACCCCGAGCAGCCCGCAGGCCGTGACCGTCTCGGCCCGCCGGATCGCGGCCAGCGCCGCCCGCGGGTGGACCGTGGAGTCCGGATGCGAGGCCTCCCCGTCGGTGACCACCGCGATCTCGACGCCGCCGGCGAGCATCGCGACCAGACCGCCCACCCCGAGCACCTCGTCATCGGGATGTGGGGCCACGACCAGCGGCGGCACCGTCCGCACCCGATCATCGAGCACCAGTACGGGCCAGCCCGCCGGTGCCGGCCACGCGCGCCAGATGCTCTCGTCGGTGCCCGCGTCGACGATCGGCCTCACCATCCGGGGTCCCCGACCGCCGCCACCAGTTCACCGAGATGGGCCAGGTCCGCCTCCGCGTGGCTCTGCCGCAGATACACCGTCAGATCGGCGACCCGGCGGGCATGGTGGGCGTCCTGACACAACGGGCCCGCCCCCAACGCCCGACCGACCCGGTCGACCACGGTGGTGGCGGCCGCCTCGACGGTGGCCCGTACCTGGTGCGCCAACCGGTCCGCGTCCCCGGTGGGGTTCGCGTCGATCTCGTCGGCGGCGGCGGACAGGACGGTCCGGGCGGCGGTCAGGGCCGCGTCGACCGCCCCGAGGTGCGCCAGGGCGTGCGGGCTGAGACGGCGGTGCCGCGCCGCGTCGTACAGGGTGTCGGCGACCCCGACCGCCCCGCCGTACCAGCACGCCGCCACCCCCAGCCCGCCGTGCCAGAAACCCGGCCGTGCCGTGTAGCTGCCGGGCCCGCCCACCGCAACGCCGGTCACGCCGTCGAAGCTGACGGTACGGGTGTCGCTGGCGGCCATCCCGACGGCCGGCCAGGTGTCGGGCAACGCGGTGACCCCGGCCGCGTCGACCTCGACCGCGAACAGCCGCACGCCGTCGTCGGCGGTCGCGGTGACCAGGGCCCGGGACAGCAGACCCGCCCCGGAGCACCAGGGCCGGTCACCGGTCAGCCGCCACCGGTCGCCCTCCCGGGTCGCGGTGACCGACGCCGGCACGGCCGCCCAGACACCCCACGGCTCACGGCACCAGTCGGGATCGACCGGCACGCCGAGTTCGGCGAGGATCGCCAGGGCGTCGGCGTGCCCCTCCCCCAGCCGGGCCAGCGTCAGGTCGGCGCGGCCGAGCTCGACGAACCGCAGGAAGCGGTCACGGGTCCGTCCGCCGCCGGGCAACGGCAGGTCGAGCAGCCCGGCGTGTACGGCCGACCGGAACGCCGTCCCCGGGTCGTCGCCTCCGGGGGTCACGACCGGGTTCCCGCCGTCCGGGACGGTCTCCCGGACCGCAGCCGGCCGGCACGACCCGATCCGCCGTGGACCACGGGCAACGTCTCCGGACGACCGACGGTCATCGGGGCACCTCCATCAGTGTGACGCGCGGCCCGCACGGGTCGCCGCCGGAAGATGCCCCTCTCCCCCGGGGCGAAACATGGCATGGCCCACACCCGCCGCGCGTGACATCGGAGCGTCGCCGGCAGGTGGCACCGAGGGGCAGCACGGTGATAGGTACCCGACGATCTGCGGCAGTTCTACCTGTCCTGCACGTGCCAGACTCGTGGCGGTGTCCGTATGCCGAGAGGAGCAGCGCATGGCTGTGGACCCTCCGACGCCGGTCCACCTCACACAGGTGCTCGACGGTCTCGCCGAGAACCCGGCACTGCCGGCCGGGTTGATCCGCCGACTGATGCGCTACCGGCGCGGCCACGGCCACGTCGCCATGCGCGCGGACCTGACACCGGACATGATCGAGGAAATCCTCGCCTCGGACCATCACTGGCTGCTGCACTCACTCGCGCTCAACCGCCATCTCCCGCACGCTGCCCGGATGCGGCTGACCGCCCACCCCGATCCCGCCATCCGGGCCGCCCTGGCCGTGGGCGCCCAGGACGCACCCCGCGAGCTGTACGAACGACTCCTCGACGATCCGGACCCACAGGTGAGGAACTATCTCGCCGAACGCGACGATCTACCGGCCGATCTGCTCGCCCGGCTCGCGCGGGACCCGGACTCGACGGTCCGGGCCGCCCTCGCACGGTGGTGGACACCGGCCCCCGAGGCGGTCCGACGGGCCCTGCTCACCGACCCCGTCGACGAGGTACGCGCCGCCGCCTGCTCGACCTACTACGCGCGGCTGCCCCACCCGACGCCACCACCCGACCTCGTCGCAGGTCTCCTTGCCGACCCGGTCACCCGCGCCGGGGCCGTACGCCACGCCGTCCTGACCCCGGAACTGGCCGCACGGCTCGCTGGCGACCCCGACTACCAGGTGCGCCGCCAGGTCGCCGAGCACCCGCAGCTGCCCCCGTCGGTACGGGACCTGCTCGCCGAAGATCCCAGCGCGAACGTCCGTGTCGGTGTCTTCGGCCGTCAGGACACCGCCGAACCGGCACGCCACCGCATCTACACCGACATCCAGCAGGGCCGGATCCCGCTGACCGACCTACCGGACGAACTCGACGACGCTGCGCTGCACCAGCACCTCGAGGACCACCTGGCCGTCGCCGAGCTACGCCACCTGCGCCTGGACTGGGTCACCGCCAACCCGCTGCCGTACGTGACCTCGCCGTACACCTGCTTCCGACGCTCCGCGGCACGGAACCGGACGCTGCCCACCGATGCCGTCATCCGACTGCTCGACGACCAGGACAGCGGCGTACGGACCACGATGGCCACCCACGCGCCACACCTCGTCGACCCGACGACAGCCGAACGCATCGACCGCGGCTTCCGACCCGACAAGAAGACAGCCTGGCGCCCCGCCGACCTGCTCACGCTCCCACCGCAGACCCTCCGCCGCCTCGGCAGCGACCCGGACCCACGGATGCGATGCCTGGCGCCCCGGGACCCGGACCTTCCCGTCGAGACAGCCGAACAGCTGGCCACCGACCCCGACAGCACAGTCCGCCGAGCCGTTGCCGGGCATCCCCGTCTTCCGGTCCACGTACGTCGTGCCCTGCTCGCCGATCCGGACGAGCACGTGGCGGGGGCAGCCGCCGCAGCGGCCCTGCCCTTCGCCGACATGGACCGACTACTCACCCTTGCCGGAGTCTGACCGCATCGGACACCAACACGAGACCGTTCCCGTCGTCTCGGCCCGCGCCGCAACGGCGGGACTTTTCGTGGTTCGAGCGAAAGTCTGCCCTGGTTCAACAGAAGGTATGGACAGAGGGATCGAAACAGCTTAATGTCTTCGCCATCACGAAAGTGTTTCGGCGAGGTGAACCGGCGGCGCGGTGAACCATCGACCCCCTCCCCCGCTACGGCATCCGGCGCGACGGCGCGCGCCCCGCCCTGGCATTCGAACGTCAGGAAGGGACGGACAGCCAGTGTCCTCACACGATGGCGCGTTCGGCCGGCGAACGGCGTCGGTCAGCTCCGCACTACTCCTGGTGGCCGCCGCCGGGCTGGTCGCCCTGGGCAGCCCGACCCCCGCCCAGGCCCACACCATCAACCCCACCGACTTCCAGCAGGTCACCCTGGCCAAGGGGGAACCCGAGGTCGGCGAGCCCATGACCATCGCGGTGCTGCCCGACCGGTCGGTGCTGCACACCGCCCGCAACGGCACGCTGCGGCGCACCGACGCCGCCGGCACCACCACCGTGGTGGGCACGATCCCCGTCTACACCCACGACGAGGAGGGCCTGCAGGGCGTCGGGGTGGACCCGAACTTCACCACCAACCGGCACGTCTACCTGTACTACGCCCCACCGCTGTCCACCCCCGCCGGGGACGCCCCGGCCACCGGCACGGACTTCTCCGCCTGGCAGGGCGTGAACCGGCTGTCCCGGTTCACCCTCAACGCCAACTGGACGCTGAACACGTCCAGCCAGGTCAACATCCTGGACGTGCCGGCCGACCGGGGCATCTGCTGCCACGTCGGCGGGGACATCGACTTCGACGCGTCCGGGAACCTGTACCTGTCGACAGGCGACGACAGCAACCCGTTCGACTCCGCCGGCTATTCGCCGATCGACGAGCGGACCAACCGTAACCCCGCCTACGACGCGCAGCGCAGCGCGGCCAACACCAACGACCTGCGCGGCAAGATCCTGCGGATCAAGGTGAACGCGGACGGCAGCTACTCCGTCCCGGCCGGGAACATGTTCGCCCCGGGCACCGCGCGGACCCGTCCGGAGATCTACGCGATGGGGTTCCGCAACCCGTTCCGGATGAGCGTGGACAGGGCCACCGGGGTGGTCTACGTCGGCGACTACGGCCCGGACGCCGGCACCACCGGCACGCGCGGCCCCAGCGGGCAGGTCGAGTTCAACCGGGTGACCGGGCCGGGCAACTACGGCTGGCCGTACTGCACCGGCACCAACACCGCCGCCGAGACGTACGCGGAGTGGGACTTCGCCGCCGGCACCGCGGGTGCCAAGTACAACTGCACCGGTGGGCCGACCAACAACTCGTTCCGCAACACCGGCCTGCCCACCCTGCCCGGGGCGCAACCGGCCTGGATCCGGTACGCCGGTGACGCCGGCACCCCGGCGGAGTTCGGTGGCGGCTCCGAGTCGCCGATGGCCGGTCCGGTCTACCGCTACAGCGCGTCGAACCCGTCCACCACGAAGTTCCCGCAGTCCTTCGACGGCCAGTTCTTCGCCGCCGAACTGGGCCGGGGCTGGATCAAGCCCATCCACGTGAACGCCGACGGCTCCCGGGGCACCATCGACGCGTCGTTCCCCTGGAACGGCAAGCAGGTGATGGACTCCGCGTTCGGCCCGGACGGCGCGCTGTACGTCCTCGACTACGGCACCGGCTACTTCAACGGTGACGCCAACTCGGCGCTGTACCGGTACGACTACGTCGCCGGTGGCAACCGGGCGCCGACCGCCGCCGCCACCGCCGACCGGACCTCCGGGGCGGCACCGCTGACGGTGAACTTCTCGTCGGCCGGGTCGTCGGACCCGGAGGGCGGGGCGCTGACCTACTCGTGGGCGTTCGGTGACGGCACCACCTCCACGGCGGCCAACCCCAGCAAGACGTTCACCGCCAACGGCACCTACAACGTCACCCTGACCGTCCGGGACCCGCAGGGCGCGACCGGTACCGCCAGCGTGCAGATCGGCGTCGGCAACACCGCCCCGACCGTCACCATCACCGGCCCGGCGAACGGCTCGCTCTTCTCCTACGGCGACACGGTGCCGTTCAGCATCACCGTCACCGACCCCGAGGACGGCACGGTCGACTGCACCAAGGTCAAGATGACCTACGTGCTCGGCCACGACCAGCACGGCCACCAGATCACCTCGAAGAACGGCTGCTCCGGCTCGATCACCATCCCGGTCGACGGTGAGCACGACGACGCGGCGAACATCTTCGCGATCTTCGACGCCGAGTACACCGACGCCGGTGGGCTGACCACCCACCAGCAGCACACCCTCCAGCCGCGCAAGCGCCAGGCCGAGCACCTCAAGACCTCCTCGGGGGTGACCCTCTACGACAAGGCCACGGCCGAGGGCGGCCGGACCGTCGGCAGCATCGACAACGGCGACTGGATCGCGTTCGAGCCGTACCGGCTCGACAGGGCCACCTCGTTCAGCGCCCGGGTCTCCTCCAACGGCGTCGGCGGCACCCTCCAGGTGCGGACGGGTTCGCCCACCGGCACCGTGCTGGGCCAGGCGACCGTCCCGGTCACCGGCGGCTGGGAGACCTTCACCACCGTCACCGGCGCCATCTCCGGCGCGCCGGCCAGCACCGGCACGCTCTACCTCACCTTCGCCGGGGGCACCGGGGCGCTGTTCGACCTCGACACGTTCACGTTCGTCACCGGCGGCGCCTCCTCCGGCACCGGGCCGATCGTCGGGCTCGGCGGCAAGTGCCTGGACGTCCGCAACGCGGCCACCGCCGACGGCACCCAGATCCAGATCTGGACCTGCAACGGCACCGCCGCGCAGACCTGGTCGGTCACCCCGAACAGCACCGTCAAGGCACTGGGCAAATGCCTGGACATCTCCGGCGGCGGCACCGCCGACGGCACGAAGATCCAACTCTGGACGTGCAACGGCAGCGGCGCACAGAACTGGTCCGCCCAGACCGACGGCACCCTGCGCAACCCCCAGTCCGGCAAATGCCTCGACGTGTCCAACAACAGCGCCACCGACGGCCAGGCCGTCCACCTCTGGACCTGCCTGGCCGCCACCAACCAGAAGTGGACCCTGCCGTGACCCGGCAAGCGGGGCACCCGGCACCCTCCTCCACCCGTTCGGGAGAGTGACATGCGCAGACTCCTTCGATCCGTCCTCGGCGCGGTGACCGCCGCCGCCGCAGTTCTCGCCGTCCCGACGCCGGCCGGTGCGGCCGACGCCCCGTACGACGTGCTGGTGTTCTCCAAGACCGCAGGGTTCCGGCACGACTCGATCGCCGTCGGTATCCAGGCGATCCGGGAACTCGGCACGGCGAACAGTTTCACCGTGACCGCGACCGAGGACGCGTCCCGGTTCACCACCGCGAACCTGGCCCAGTACGAGGCGGTGGTCTTCCTCAACACCACCGGTGACGTCCTGGACGCCGCACAGCAGTCCGCCTTCGAGTCGTACGTCAACGGCGGCGGCGGGTACGTCGGCGTCCACGCCGCCGCCGACACCGAGTACGGCTGGTCGTACTACGGCAGCCTGGTGGGTGGCTACTTCGCCTCACACCCGGCCATCCAGCAGGCGAACGTCCGCGTCGAGAACCGGGCGCACCCGGCCACCGGGCACCTGCCGCAGACCTGGACCCGCACCGACGAGTGGTACAACTACCAGACCAACCCGCGCGCGGGCGCCCGGGTCCTCGCCACCCTGGACGAGTCGTCGTACTCGGGCGGCTCGATGGGCGGTGACCATCCGATCTCCTGGTGCAAGACGGTCAACTCCGGCCGGTCGTTCTACACCGGCCTGGGGCACACCCAGGGGTCGTACACGGAGGCGGCGTTCCGCAGCCACCTGCTCGGCGGCATCCGGTACGCGGCCGGTCGGGCGAAGGCCGACTGCCGCCCGGAGACCGGCTACGTCAACCTCTACAACGGGTCCACGACCGGCTGGTCGCAGGCAGGTCCGGGCAGCTTCGGCAACGCCGACGCCACCCTCACCTCCGTCGGCGGCATGGGTCTGTACTGGTACAGCGCCAAGCAGTTCACCAACTACTCGCTGAAGCTGGACTGGCGGATGGCCGGCGACGACAACTCGGGCGTCTTCATCGGCTTCCCACCATCGACCGACCCCTGGTCGGCGGTGGACAACGGGTACGAGATCCAGATCGACGCCACCGACGCCGCCGACCGCACCACCGGCGCGGTCTACACCTTCCAGTCCGCCGACCTGGCCGCCCGGGACGCCGCCCTGAACCCGCCGGGAGAGTGGAACACCTACGAACTGCTGGTCGAGGGGGAACGTCTCCAGGTCTTCCTCAACGGGCGGAAGATCAACGACTTCACCAACACCGACCCGGCCCGCTCGCTCGCCGGCCACGTCGGGCTCCAGAACCACGGTACGGGCGACGACGTGTCGTTCCGCAACGTCCGGATCAAGGAACTGGGCGGTACCCCGGGCGGCACCACCACCGTGCAGGCCGAAGCGTTCAGCTCGGCCAACGGGGTCAGCGCGTTCACCAAGGCCGGGGCCAACGGCGGGCAGACCCTCGGCTACGTCGACCCGGGCGACTGGGCCGCGTACGCGGGTCTCGACCTGACCGGGGTCACCTCGGTGCGGGCCCGGGTGGTCTCCGGTGGTTCGGGCGGCACCATCGGTATCCGGACCGGCTCGTCCACCGGCCCGCTGCTCGGCCAGGTGGCGGTGCCCAACACCGGAAGCTGGACCACGTACGCCGACGTCAGCACCACCCTGGCCGGGGTGCCCACCGGTACGCAGACCGTGTACCTGACCTTCACCGGCTCCGGGACCGGCCTGTTCGACGTGGACGACTTCACCCTGGTCCGGGGCGGCGGCACCCCCGGCACCCCGGGTACCGGGCCGATCGTCGGGCTCGGCGGCAAGTGCCTCGACGTCCGCAACGCGGCGACCACCGACGGTACCCAGATCCAGATCTGGACCTGCAACGGTTCCGCAGCGCAGACCTGGTCGGTCACCCCGATCAGCACGGTGAAGGCACTGGGCAAATGCCTGGACATCTCCGGCGGCGGCTCCGCCGACGGCACGAAGATCCAACTGTGGACGTGCAACGGCAGCGGCGCCCAGAACTGGTCCGCCCAGACCGACGGCACCCTGCGCAACCCCCAGTCCGGCAAATGCCTCGACGTGTCCAACAACAGCGCCACCGACGGGCAGGCCGTCCACCTCTGGACCTGCCTGTCCGCCGCCAACCAGAAGTGGACCCTGCCGTGACCCGGTAGGCGGTCACCCGACGTGCCCCCGCTGCCGGTCCGGCAGCGGGGGCACGTCGGGTCCGACGGTGGCGTTCACCGCCGCCGCGATCCGCGTACACCAGTGGTTCCCGGGTGGTGACCGGCCCCGGACCTGCACCGCCGCGCGGACGACCGGCCGGCCGTGTCAGGCCGTTGTCATCCGAGAGAGGTACGACTGGGTCTACGTCCTCAACGGCACCCTGCGCCTGGTCCTCGGCGACGACGACCTCATCCTGCACGCCGGGGAGGCCGCCGAGTTCGACACCCGCACGCCGCACTGGTTCGGCGCGACCAGTTCCGGGCCCGTCGAGTTCCTGAGCCTCGTCGGCAGACAGGGCGAACGCGCCCACGTACGCGCCGCACCACGACCGGGCACGACCGCGTGCAAGATCCAGCCGGGACGGCGACGCGGGTCGAACAGGGCCGCGGCCAACACCTGGCCCTCGACGTCACAGCGGCGACTTCAACAACACGGTCACCCGCAAGCTCCTGCACCTTGGCCACGGCAGCCCTGACGCCATCGAGGAAGTGGAACGGCGCCCCCTGGGGTGAGGGCGAGCAGGGAGCCGAGGGCGTAGATGACCCGGTGCACGGCGGAGTGCGACACCCCGAACAGGGGGCCGATTTGCCGCATCGTCAGGTTCGTGCGCCAGTACGCGGCTACCAGCAGCACTCGGTCGGCGAGGTCGAGAAACCACTGCCGGCCCGGCCGGCCGTCAGCGATGGCTTCTCCGCCACGCTCGGCGGCCAGCCTGACCAGTCTGCGGAACTGGGCGGGCTGCAGCCCGGTGAACGGGACGATCCACTCCGGGCGAGCCGCACTGATCACCTGCACCCAGACATGATCCACCATGGACCACCGACGGAGTTACGAGACATCCTTTAGTTCTTGGATACGGCAGAAATTCCGCCCAGAGCGAGTGTGAACACGCTTGCCAGAGCCTCTCTCACATCCAGATCCCTATCCAACCGCGCCAATAAATCGAACTTCTCTGGGGAGATATCGATAGTTGCTAATCCGCCCCCACCCCCTCCACTGACCACAGAGAAAAGGACGGCACATCGGTAAGCACGGATCTGACCACCCCTAAACTCCCGCATAAGTGGTGAAATCAGGACATTCGCCTCCTTCACCTGAGCACGAAGAGCATCGAGCGACGTCCACCTAGCGGCGAATCCCCTCCCCTCCGCGTCCCGCTGTATCTCCAGCAATGAATCGAAGCTGACGCAGCACACGCGAAAATCCGGGTCTTGTTGTCTCACCATCGACATCAGACTTACAAATCCTCTCACCAAAAATCTCGACGATGCGTTCGGGAAATCAGATATGCAAAATGCCTAATATCCTAATCCGATTCAGTCGCATGAGCATGGGTGGCGTTGGATCGTAATCGGCGTGTCGGGATCCAAGCGGCCGTCTTTCACACGCCTGATCACCTCATCCAACCTGTGATGTCCGCCGAGAATGAGCCCGTCTCTCGACACCAAGATCCCGTCACCATGTTCAGCACTGTTAATTCCACCCAGAAGGTCGTCATTTTCAAGCATCTCGTGATACCACTGCGAGGCGGGGTCGCGAGTCAACTGACCGGGAGTAAACAGACCTTCGAGATCTCCGGCTTTGATCGTTTCACCGCAGTTGTGCACCAAGATCGGAGTATTGCCGGCGAAGACATAGTACGTGTCTATCTCACCGACGGTGAGGTTGTAGGCGATGTCGAGACGCGTTGGAGCTGCCGCAACCCCGTCGCTTGCGACTTCGCGACCCTCCGTCGAGGACAGCTTCTGACCCATTTTGATCTTGCCAGCGCCGAGCCAGCGCTTCTCTGAGGCGACCCAGAAGGGGTGGTCCTCAGTCGTGGCGACCGTCGATCCGCCGACTTTCAGCTCCCGCAGTCCATCTTCATGGATCCAGGTATGGGTGACCGGTCTCGCACTCGTTTCGCCCGTTTCTGGATCGGTCGCCAGGACCTTGTCCCCCACCCGCACGTCGCTGATGGGCTTGGACGATCCGTCGGCCATGAGGACCTGCGTCTCGCCACCGAAGCTGCAGAGCGTCTTTCCCGATTTATAGAGCGCCTTACCAATGGTGCCGGCCGCCTTGAGTTTTCCGATCGGCACGAACCCGATGACGGTCCAGGCGCAGGCGGAGACGCTGCCGTGGACACAGTCGACGGCGTCGGTAATGCCGAGCAGGTCGCCCAGGAACTTATTCTGCGCGGCGATGGAGTCGTCGAGCTGCTTCTTGCAGATTTCGGAGAAGTTGTAGCAGAAGACATCGCGACGGGCCTTGGCCAGTTCCATGGCGTTCAGGTTCGACACGTGTGTGCCGGTGCCGTTGGCACCGTACAGAAGCTGGGCCCAGACCTGGAGCGTTACGTAACCCTTACTCGGCACCTTCCGGCCGTCCGGCATCTGCTCGGTCCAGGTTTTCGGATTGAACGGGTCCTGACCGCCGTTGCCCTGAGGGCTGCACTTCGCTGGCCAGCACGGGTTGCCGCTCGATCCCTTGACCTGCTGGTTGGCTGGCTCGTTTCCGGGGTGGTAGTCGGGGCAGCCGCCGGCGATCACGGCGCAGTCGGAGTCGATGAGCCCGGTGGGGTCGCTGAAGGTGGCGGGGTTGTTGTGGGAGTACGCGTAGCCGTTCCACTGCTGCGGATCGCCCTGGTCCATGACGGGGTCGACGGAGATGAACTTCCCGAGTTGTGGGTCGTACTCTCGGGCACCGAGATGAGTGAGCCCGGTGTCGTCGACGGTGCCGCCGAGGAAGCCCTTGTCCATAGCGACCGGCCAGGTGGACGGCGTGGTGCCACGAGGAGAGCCGAAGGGCGTGCTGCGACGGCGGGTGGCGCTGAGATCGATGTTGCTGATGGCCGCTTCGGCGGTGCCGTGGTGGTCGCTGACGAGCCAGTCGAGACTGCCAGCGGAGCTACGGACGGCGATGACACCCTGCGCGCCGCTGTAGTAGCGGGTCGCGGTGGCGGGGCTGCTGGTGGGTTTACGGACCTCGGTGCCACCGGGGAGGTAGAGGGTGGCGCCAGCGGAGTCGCGGCGAATGAGGCGGTTGCCGTCGGCGTCGTAGACATAGCTGGTGGTGCCCGTGTTGTCGGCGGAGGCGAAGAGCTTTCCTTCGTGGTCCCAGGTGAGGGTCTGGGTGCCGTTGGGGCCGAGCCGGGAACTGGTGTTGCCCGTCTCGTCGTAGCCGAAGGTCTCGGTCTTCACCGTGGCACCGGTTAGTTCGAGGGTGGTCTTGACCGTGTTGACCGCATGAGGGTGGCTGCCGGTCACCCCGGGCTGGCCGAGATAGGCGTAGGTGCGGATGGAGGTCTTGGCGGTGGGACCGAGTTGTGTGGTCTTGGATATCCACTCGGTCTGACGGTTGTCGGTGCCGGGGTAGTAGGTGTAGGCGTGCCAGTACGGAGAGGGGCCGCCGAGGTTGGTGTTCAGGCGTTGGCTGACCGCGCAGTCGCCGTTGGCGGGCGTCCACGCGTTTTCCAGACGGCGCAGTCCGTCGTAGCTGTAGCACTGGGTGTCGGCGGTGCCGCCGGCGGGCCGGTCGGCGATCTTCTCGACGTTACCGGCGTTGTCGTACTCGTAGCCGAAGTTGAACACGTCCGATCTGAGTTCGGGGATGGCGTTGGTGTTGGTGGTACGGCCGGTGTTCTCGTCGATGATGTTGGTGGTCCAGGTCCGCTTGCCGTACGGGCCACTGATCTGCTGGGTGAGCTGGCCGAGTTTGTTGTAGACCGTGTCGTAGAGGTAGATCTGGCCCCCACCCAGGATGCCCTGGAGTAGACCGACCTCGTTGTAGAGGTAGCTGAGCTTCTCCTTGGGCAGGCCGGCGGCAGCGGGTTGCTCGGCGGTGGCCACGGTGCCGTTGTCGCGGTAGGTACTGGTCCAGGTGTAGGTGCACGGGGTCAGGGTGCCGGACTGGCACAGGCTGCTGTCGACGGCCGGAATGGTGAGGCGGTTCTCGGTCGGCCGGCCCGCGCTGTCGAGTTGGGTGGTCTCGGTGACGTAGGCGTTGGTGGTGCCAGCCGGTTCGTAGCGCTTGCTGCTGGTGAGGTGCCCGATGCCGTTGGGCAGCGTGTCGTAGGTCCACTCGGCGCGCAGGGGGCCGGTGGTGGTGTTCTCGCGGAGGCTCGTCTTGCGGCCGAGGTCGTCATAGCCGTAGACAAGGGTCTTGGTACGGCTGTCGGTCGTGCTGATCAGCTGGCTGGCGTCGTCGTAGGAGAAGGTGGTGACGCCGCGGTCCGGGTCCTCTTCGCGCTTCTTGCGACCGCGCTGGTCGTACTCGTACCGCCAGACGTTGCCGGCCGGGTCGGTCAGTGAGAAGAGCTCACCGCGATCGGTGTAGCGGTACTGGGAGGCGTCGAAGGTGGTGGCAGTGTCACTGCCGGCGTCGGCGCGGTCCTTGTACTGCCGCAGGGTGACGGTTCTCCCGCGGGCATCGGTGATGGTGGCGGTGGCGATACCGCCCTTGGGTGGGATGACCGTGGTCTTCTCGCCCTCGTACCTGGTGGTGGTACGCCACTTCTCGTTGAGGGTCTCGTTGACGCCGACCTTGAAGATGGCGTCGGTGAGGCGTCCGGCGCCGTCATAGACGTTCTGGGTCAGCGCGGGGACGGCCGGGGTGCCGGCACCGCCGTAGACGGTGGTGTTCGGCGGCGTGTTGGTCTTGTCGTAGTAGGGGGCGGTGGACCAGTCGAGCAGTCCACGGGAGTCGTAGACGGTGTCGGTGAGGATCCGTCCGCCGCCGAGGGTCTGCTGCTGCACCTGCCGGGGGCGCAGCAGCCCGTCGTAGAGGGTGATGGAGGTGTTGTAGGTGGTGTTCGACGGCAGCAGGGTCTTGGTGGTGACGGCTGTCGCGGCGGTGTTCCGCACCTGGTAGATGTGCTCGACGCTGGGTGAGGTGGGATTGGCGGTCTTGGAGCGGCCGGGAAGCCACGCCTTGAGCAGACGTCCCAGCCCGTCGTAGGTGAGGTCGGTGCGGATGCCGTTGGCGTCGGTGACGGTGACCGGCTTCTGCCAGGCGGTGGAGTAGGTGGTGGTGCTGCTCTGGTTGAGCGGGTTGGTCGTCGTGATTGCGGTGACGGGTCCGGTGACGTCCGGCGTGATGCCGATCTTGGTCAGTCGACCGAGGGCGTCGGTGCTTTCGCGGACCCTCCCGACGACGTCGTACTTGTACGTGCCGGTGGTGATCCAGGTCGGGGTGGTGCCGCTCCAGGTGTCGATCTCCTCCACCTTGGCGACATTGCCGGCGACGGGGAGGTAGGTGTCCCAGTTCTTGTCGGTGGCGTCGTAGGTGGTACGGAACGCGGACAACAGGTCGGCCGGGAGGGTGGCGGTGGCGGCGCAGGCGACGCCCACCATCTCCGTCCTCTTCGGCAGGTTCAGGATCCAGAGGCTCTGGTTCCGGGCGTACCAGGTACGGGTACAGGTGTCGTCGGCAGGGTTGTTCTCGTCGCCCTGATCGTCGATCGAGGTGGGCAGGTTATCGCTGTTGACGGTGGTCACCGTCTTGGTCCAGCGGGTGGTGCCGTTGGCGAGCTTGGTCCGGTTGCGGACGGTCTCGCTGTTGACCATCCAGGCCTTGAGGTTGCCGAAGGTCGCGGTGGGGCCCTGCTTCGACGGGGTGGTGATCGTTCCGGAGATCCAACCGCCACCGGCACCGAGCAGGGTCGTTTCCTCGCGGATCATGCCCGCGTACGCCTCGTGGTCCTCGACGCGGACGTTCTGCGAGTCGGTGATCCACACGTCACGGGAGCCGGTGGGCGGCTTCTCCCCTGTCGAGGCGGGTTGTTTGTCCTCGTCCATGCCGCGGAAGTAGAGGAACTCTGTGGCGGTCTGGACTCCGGATTCGAGACCGGTGCGGACCCGGACCTTGCCGTAGCCGCGGAACTCCCCCCAGGTGCGCTTCTTCTCGTCGACCAGTTCGGAGTCGTCGTAGTGCCAGGCCGGGGTGTCGAGGTAGTCGTAGTTGGTCTGCTGGTGGGCGAAGCCGCCGGTGTTGTCGTACACGTCGACGCGGTCGACGCGGTACTTGTGGAACCAGTCGAGGGTCGGTTCCTCGCCCTTCGGGCCGTAGTACTGGGGGTAGCAGCGTTTCGTGTTGCTGTGCGCCGTCGGCAGGGCGCTACGGACGCACTCCGGTGCGGAGTAGGTGACCGCGATCTGTGCGCCGGTTTCGGTGGTGATGGTGTTGATGCGGGAGCGGAACAGGTTGGACCGGCCGTCGGCCATCGCGTCGACCCGGTTGGGAAGGGGTTCGGTGCCCGGGTCGAAGACGATCTCGGGGTCGCTGGTCTCGGCGCCACCGGCGGTGGTGACCTTCCCGGTGCGGGTCACCCCGGCGAGCCACATCGGCTTGCCTTCGTTGTCGCCGGCCTGCAGGTAGGTGTGCCGCAACGTCCAGGTGGTGACGTCCTGGTAGGTGTCGCCGGTGCCGGAGTAGACCTGGGCGCGGACGGTGGCCAGGCGCTTCGCCGTCCAGAACGTGGGCGACAACTGGTCGGTGCAGGGGGCGGTCTTGCAGTACTGGTCCCACGGGGTGTCCGGCCAGGACGCCTTGACCGGGTCACCGTCGTTCCAGCAGTTGCTGGCACACCGGTCGGCGGTGTCGAAGACGATGCGCGCGGCGGGGCGGACGGTGGCGGGCGCGGTGCTGCGGTTGCCGTACTCGATGCGGGTCAGCCAACCGCCCCGGTGGTAGGTGGTGCGCTTGGCCTTGTCGCCCTCCCGGCCGTAGGCGCCGTCCTCCCGGTCGTAGAAGTAGGTCATGGTGTTGCCGCGCCGGTCGACGACGTAGTCGAGGTTCCACCGCCAGGCCTGGGTGGTGCGGGAGGCACCGAAGTCACCCGCGGTGTAGCCGGGCTCGTCGGGATGGTTGCCGTACACCGGCACCGTCCACGTGGACTTCGTGGCGGTGCTGCCCGAGGAGCCTCCGGGGCCGTAGTTACGGCCGAAGTAGTACTGGGTGCCGTCGGGCTTGGTGGCCTTCCAGTACTCGCCGTCGGCGTCACCGTTGCCGAGGCTGGTGTCCGTCAGCAACTCGATCTTCGTGCCGTCGTCGGAGACACCCTTCCAGGTGTTCCCGGACGACTTCGCCAACTCCACGGCGCGGCCGTTGAGCGAGATGGTGGCATTGCCCTCCGGCTTGTACCAGCACAGGTCACCGCCGTAGCTGGTCTTGTTGTTGGGTTCCCCGCCCCGCATGGTGTCCTTGTCGTCCACGCACGCCTTGTACTTCCGCTCGATGAACCCCGGCCACAGGTCCCATCCGTCACCCACCCAGGAGCCCTGGGTGTTGGTGCTCGCCGAAAGGCCGTCCACCGCTCCCGAGGAGTAGGACATGCTCAGGCCGGGCTGGGGGCCACCTACCGCTGGCGGATCGTTGAGGGCGTAAGACCAGGAGAAGGCACCGGTCTGTGCCGTCACCTGCCACGTCGCCGCAGGCGACAGGCTGGTGGCCGAGTAGTCACCGTTGTCGCCGGACGCACCGCCGGCGAGGGCGATCAGGCTCGCCGATCCGTTTCCGGAGACGGGCACCGCTGCCGTCACGGTACGGGTCTTCAGGTTGTTGCGGCTGTTAAGGGATCGCCCGTCGGCCAACCGCGTCAGGCGCAGCCGGGAGGCCCAGTCCCCGCCGTACGCCGCAGCGAACTGGGCATAGTTGACCTCGATGGTGACGAGGCCGTCCTGCGACGAACCATCCGCCCGGGACACCTTCATCAACAGCCCTGAGACGCCCGCCTCCCCAGTGAGCGCCCGGTTCGCGATCTCGACTCGCGCGCGGGTCACCGGGGTGGCATCGCGGCGCAGGGTCCCCTGGGTCGCCGGCCCCGACACTGCGCCGGACGACACCCAGACCGGCAGCTTCCCCGCTCGGGTTCTGGCGGCGGCGATGCTCCGTGCACCGGCGGGTGACAACTCCACCGTCTCGTCGCCGACAGGCCAGGTGACCGGGCCGACCGCGCCGACCTCGCGCCCACCGGCGGTCCAGGACGGGCGCACCGTGTGCTTGAGCGGCTTGACGGCCACCCCGGTGACGTCCTTCGGCGTGGGCTGTCGCCAGGCCGCCGACGCTTCACTTTCGGGCACCTGCGCGAGTGCCGTCACCATGACGACGGCGACAGCGGCGGCGACACCGCGCACGCCCCGTGCGGTGAGGCGGCGGGCTGAACCGAACGACCTCACAGAGGTTCCCTTCTTCGTACGGCCGGCGAGCACAGGGTCCAGAGGGCGGATCATGAGTCGAGGTAGTTGTCGACGTCGGTGGAGTTCCACACGCGTCTGGCGGCCTTGACATGGTCGATGTCACCGACCCATCGGTCGTTGGGATCGTTGCCCCGGCCGATGAGAAATGGGCTGGTGGAAGTCCAACCGCCCACGATGTTCATGGCCGCCTCGGCACCGTCGGGTGCCGTTCCGTTGACGTAGAGGCGGATCGTGCCGGTCGGCTTGTCGTAGACGCCGACGAGACTCACCCAGTCGTCCGCCGCGACGAACTGACTCGTGCAGGCCGTGGCTTCGGGTGCGTTGACGGCGTCCGCGGCCGTGGCGGTGAAGCACCAGGCGGAGTCACTGATCGTGTCGCCGTCGAGATCGACGTCGTTGCGGTAGCCGAGCCGGAACATGGCGTTGGCAGCACCCAGCTGCGACACGGCAGTACGGGAGGTGGTCAGGTCCGTCAGCCGCACCCAGGCGGCGACGGTGAATCCGCCGGGGTCGGCTGTGTTCAACACCGGAGCGGACGTCGAGAGGTACCCGCTTCCGTCCAGGGACACGGCCCCCTCCCCGATATGACCGGTCGTTGACGGTGTGACTCCGGTGGGAGTGTAGGCGGCGGTGAATCCGGTCGGGGCGGACACCGCGGCGGCGGCGGTGTCCTGGTCAAACGTCCACGCCCATTCGCCGTTGGTGGGCATCACGAGGAACTGGTAGATCCGGGGATCGGAGGTGGCACCGGCCGAGTTCCGGGACTGCACCGACAGGACGTTCACGCCGTCCCTGCTCGGGGTGATCGACTCTGTCGTGCTGGTGCCGATGACCTCCCTGACCGACAGGTCGTCCCAGTACACGACCTTGCTGGCTTGGCCGGAGGGGAAACCGTTGTAGAGCCGGACGAACGCCTCGGTCGCGCCGACAGGCACCGACATCACCAGCGACAACTGTTGCCAGCCGTCGACCACGGTCGCCTTCGGCGAGGTCACCTCGACGTTGAGGGAGCCGACCTTGTAAAACGCGGCGATCCGCAGCCCCCGGCTGGTGCCGTACGTGCCGCTGGTCCCCAGGCCGGTGGCGGCCGGCACGTAGATCCAGCCAGTGATCCAGTACCGCTTGCCGCCGGTCATGCCCAGCCGCAGGCCACCGTAGTCACCGCCGACGTCGGCGAAGGTGTCCCCCTGCGGTGCGGTGGTCGTTCCGCCGGATGCCAGGGGCGCGACCTTCAGCGACTGCCCGCTGTTGTGGCCCCGACCGGTGTCACGGGTGACGGTGGCATTGTGCCCGCCGAACCCGGTCAGGTCGGTGGACACCTGCTGCTGGTTGACCGTGAGGACCTGCCCCTGTGCCGTACCGGCGGGCACGGTGACCGAGTTTGCACCGTTCAGGTCGTAGATGTACTCCTGCACGTCGGACGCGCCGTTGGGCCCGAAGGTGAAGGTGCCCGCCTGCCCCGGACCACCGTTCCACGACCCGGTCGACTGCTCCGTGTATGTGGTGCCGGCAATGGTCGGCAGAGCCGGGTCCTGGGTGTTGACGGTGAAGGTGAACCAGCCGGAGTAGGTTCCACACTGGTACTTGTCGCAGCCCCGGACCCGGAAGTGGTAGGTCCCGTCGGGCAAGGTCGTCGTCACCCGCCACGGCCTCGCCGTGCCGGAGGTGACACCGGTGACCGCGGTCCCGGACTTGACCTTCAGGGTGGTCTTCGCGTTGTCGTACACCTCGTACTCGGCGCGCATCGTCCCGCTGTCGGGGTCGGAGACGATCGCCGACACCGTCGGCCGACCGGAACGCACCACCGCCGGTGACTTGCAGACCGAGTAGCACGAGTCGATCGCCAACTGCGTCGGCACGTTCGGGGCACGGTTGTACACCACCGTCACGTACGGCCGATTCGACGACGCCTCGGAGGAGTTGAACTTCTTCCATCCGCTGTTGCTGGACTCGTTGGACGCCCGCAGCCCCACGTTCGCCGTCGCCGAATTGCCCGAGAAGCTCGTCTGGAACGTCTCCTTCACCGACGCCGACACCCAGCCGTCACCGCACCCGGAGTTGTACCCCTTCGTGCCGTCGGAGGTGCCGTCCTTCTCCCGCCAGGTGGGTTGGTTGCCCCAACGCACCGATGACGAGACCGAATCCACCCGCCAGGTCTCCCAGGATGCCTTCGTGCAGGAGTACGAGTGGTAGTTCCACAGGAACAACTCTGCCGAGACGACCGTCGCCCCCGAGTAGCCGCTCAGGTTGTGGAAACTGAGAAAGGACCGTGCGAGGCAGGCCGACGAGCAGCCTTCGTTCGGATCCACGATGTAGCCAAGACGCAGTTCGTCATCGCCCGACTTGTCGGTGCTGGAGATGGTGTTCTGCACGTACGCGTCGAACGACGGGCTCAGGTTGACCGAAGGATCGATCGTCACTGGGAAGACCAGGCCGGGACTGTCGAGAAACTCCCGGTCCGGGGTCATCACCAGACTGTTCTGACCATTGATGACCGCAGCGGCGACACCCACGTCCGCGCGGTGTAGGGGCTCACCACTACTGGACACCTGCGCGTCCCACATCTCGCCCTGCGACACCTCCACCGATCCCGCGCCGGTCAACCGGGCGGAAGCCACGTCACTGCCGGTCGACCAGGGCATCGACACCGACGTCATCCCGGCCGCTGCCGTCGCCGTGTGCACCACGAAGGAGTACCGGAAGCCCGTCGGGCGGGCCTCCACCACCAGATCGACGCCCGGTTTCACGTTCTGGTAGGTCGCCGTCGTGTCCACCAGCAGCGGATCCGGCAGCTTCCCGACCCAGCCGAGGGCGCTCTGCTGCTCCCCCACGCCGACACTTACCAACCCGTCGCTGCCGGCTGGCCGCGCCCCCGACAACCACAGTCCGTACGGATGAACCTTCGGCTCCACGGAACCATCCGGCTGACGTTCCAACGTCAGATCGACATCCGCCCAACCCTCCGGCGTAAGGGCACGCACCGGCGCCGTATGCATCTGCGCGCGGAACGTCCCATCGGGTTGTGCCCACACTGTCGACGTCGGCGACGTCATCCCGGTCACCAGCACCGGCTTGCGGTAGCGGTAGGCCAAGGTCATCGCCGCAGCCTCGCCATCCGCCTCCAACGCAGCCGCTGCCGGCGACGCAGCCCGCGCCACCGGCGCGCCGATCACGGAACCCATGGCCGCCACGGACGCCGCTGTGGCCACAGCAACCGTCCAGCGGGCCACGCCACCAATGCGCGCAGCACCGCACGAACTCACCCATCCACGCACAACTGCCCCCGTGATCAACGATCGAAGTCACCGGGACCTTAGAGATCGCTCAGCCGGCCCGTAAAGAGCCGTCACAACTTGACACCACAAACAACCCGGCCAACGCCGAAACGGACACAGCGCTAACCCAGTGTGACGGGTTGTAGCGAAGCGGATACCACCGGCGGCGAACCCACCCGCTCACCTGCGCTCAGCACCGGTCGCCAACCGTCGTACACCCTGGTCCGGATTTGCGCGACGCCAGGCTTGTCCCCCGTGAGAGCTACCCGCAGGTGTCCACCGCACGGTGACGATTCCCGACCCGCCGATCCCTAGCGTTCCAGGTGACCCGCGGTACTCCGGCCGCCCACCTCGCAAGGGAACCCGTCATGCGTGTGTTGAAACAGGTCCTCGCCGTCGCGGCAGCCGGTCTCGTCGGCAGCCGGGCCGTCGCGGCGGTGCAGGACAACCCCTGGCTCACCCTGCTCCTCGGCACGGCGACCGCCGTGGCCACGCTCCTCGCGTACGGGTGGGTGGTGCGCCGTACCGAACGACGGGAGGTCACGGACCTGACCCGAGCCGGTGCCGGCGCCCGGATCGTCCGGGGGACGCTCGTCGGGTCGGCCATGTTCGCCGCCGTCATCGTCACCATCGCCCTACTGGACGGCTACCACGTGCACGGCGTGGGTTCGGTGACCGGCGCGGTGGGGCTGTTCGGGTTCATGGCGGCCGCAGCCGTGACCGAGGAGCTGCTCTTCCGGGGCCTGCTGTTCCGCCTCGTCGAGGAACGCCTCGGGACCTGGCTCTCGCTGCTGCTGACCGGCGTGCTGTTCGGTCTGGTCCACCTGGCCAACCCGGACGCCGGCGTGTGGGGCGCAACCGCCATCACGGTCGAGGCGGGTTTCATGCTCGCCGCCTGCTACGCCGCCACCCGCACCCTGTGGGTGCCGATCGGGCTGCACTTCGGGTGGAACTTCGCCGCCGCAGGGATCTTCAGCGTCGTGGTCTCCGGCAACGGCGAATCCCAGGGGTTACTGGACGCCACCATGTCGGGCCCGACGCTGCTCAGCGGCGGCGACTTCGGGCCGGAGGCCAGCCTCTGCACGGTGCTGGCGGGGCTGGCACTGACCGTGGTGTTCCTGGGGCTGGCCCACCGCCGGGGTCGCATCGTCCCGCGTCGCCGCCCGGTCGACGCGCCGACGGCAGACGTTACCGTCTCCTGATGGTCGACCTGCGGACGCTTGCGGACCGGTGGCGGCGCTGGCCCGTCACGGTCCGGGACCTCCCGCTGGCGCTGCTGCTCGCCCTCGCCTGCCTGCCGGTGCCGGTGTTGCAGGAGCGCAGCACGCAACTCGGTGACCTGCCCGGCCGCCCGTTCGACGCGTTGGCCGTGGTGGCGATCGCCCTGGAGTGCCTTCCGCTGGCCGTCCGCCGGCGCTGGCCCGGGATCTGCCTCGCCCTGGTGTCCCTCGGCTTCGCCGTCGACCAGGTGCGCGCGTACCACACGGTCGCGGGCACCGCGCTGGCCATCGCGTTGCTCAGCGCCGGCGTACACCTGGAGCGTCGTCGACGTGTCACCCTGGTCGTGGGCTCCGCCGCGTACGTCGCCCTGGCCGTCGCCCTGCACCGGCAGGGGTCGACGGAGGGCGTGGGTGGTTTCCTCACCTTCTACCTGGCGTTGGCCCTCGCCTGGGGCGCCGGGGCCTGGCTGCGGCAGAGCCGGGCCGTCGAGGCCGAACGCCGTCGGCGGGCCGCCGTGGCCGCCCGCGCCACCGAACGCGCCCGCATCGCCGGTGAACTGCACGACGTCGTGACCCACCACGTGACGGCGATGGTCGTGCAGGCCGAGGCGGCACGCTACCTGGCGACCGCCCCGGACCGCCTCGACACCACCCTCACCGCCATCACCGACACCGGCCGGCGTGCCATCGCCGACCTGCGGATCCTGCTCGACCTGCTCAACCCCGACCATCAGGCCGACCCGCGTGTGCCGTCCGTCGGGGAGCTGCCCGCGCTGGTCGAGCAGACCCGGCGGGCCGGGCAGCCGGTGGAGTTCACCCAGGAGGGCAGCCGGGCGGAAACCACCGGCGGCGCGGAGGCCGTCGCCTACCGGGTGGTGCAGGAGTCGTTGACGAACGCCCTGAAGTACGCCCACCGCAGCCGCACCGCCGTGCACATCCGCCACGGGAAGAGGGAGATCACGGTGGAAATCAGCACCGCCGGCCCGGCTACGCGCTCCGCAGGCCCGGGTGGGGGCGGACGCGGCCTGGCCGGGCTACGTGACCGCGTCACCGTGCTCGGCGGCGAGTTCAGCGCGGAACGCCGGGAGGACGACGGCTTCGTCGTCCGGGCCCGCATCCCCACCGGCAGCACGTCGTGACCGCGCCGATCCGGGTGCTGGTCTGCGACGACCAGGCACTGATCCGTACCGGCTTCGCCACGATCATCGGCGCTCAGCCCGACCTGGAAGTGGTGGGCGAGTGCGGGAACGGGCGCGAGGCGGTCGACCTCGCCGGCCGGCTGCGCCCGGACGTGGTGGTGATGGACGTACGGATGCCGGTCCTCGACGGCATCGCGGCGACCCGCCTGCTGGCCGGCAGCGGGGCGACCCAGCCGGTCAAGGTGCTCGTGGTGACGACGTTCAACCTCGACGAGTACGTCTACCAGGCGCTACGCGCCGGGGCGAGCGGCTTCCTGCTCAAGGACGCCCCGCCGACGCAGCTGCTGCACGGCATCCGCACCGTCGCCAGCGGGGCCGCGTTGCTGGCGCCCGAGGTGACCCGCCAACTCGTCGGCAGGTACGCGGCCCGCATCCGCCCCGCCGAGGGCACCCCGGACGACACGGGACTGACTCCGCGCGAGTTGGAGGTGCTGCGCCTGATCGCCGACGGCCTGTCCAACAGCGAGATCGCGGCCCTGCTGGTGATCAGTCAGGAGACCGTCAAGACGTACGTCTCACGCATCCTCACCAAGCTCGACCTGCGTGACCGCGTGCAGGCGGTGGTGTACGCGTACCGGACCGGGCTGGTGACCTGAACACCCCGGGACGCTGAGAGACCGCTACGCATCGCTCTATGCGGGCTGCCGGTCGACCGGGACGCGCAGGCGCAGCAGCGGCAGGCAGGACAGGAACAGACCGACCGCACCCACCCACAGGGCCAGCCGCGCACCGGCGGCGGCCCCCAGCACGGTGCCCAGCAGCGCGCCCACCGGCATCGCCCCACCGAGCAGGAACCGCATGGTGGCGTTCATCCGGCCGAGCAGTTCGGGCGGACACAGCTGTTGACGCAGGCTGACCTGGGCCACGTTGGAGGCTGTCGCACCCGCCCACAACACCAGGTAGCCACCGGCGGCCAACCAGATTCCGCCGGCACTGACGATCAGGGGGGTGAGCAGCGCGAACGGCGCGGTGACGAGCAGGCAGAGCCAGACCGAGCGGTACAGCCCGAGTCGCCGGGTCAGCCGCCGGGCCACGACCGCGCCGAGGATGCCGCCGGCACCACCGGCGCTGAAGTACGCGCTGGCCGTCGCCGGGGACGCGCCCAGCTCGCTGACCAGGCGCACCGGCACCATCGTCTGCACCACCAGGGCGAACATGTTGTACGCGCCGCCGGCCAACGCCAGCACGCGCAGCACCGGATGGCGCAGCACGTAGGCCACACCGTCGCGGATCTGCCCGGCGAGCCGGGACCGGCCGGCGGTGGCGGGCCGCGCGTCGACCGCACGTATCCGGGCCAGGTACGCGGCGGACCCGGCGAACCCCACCGCGATCAGCAGGACGGCGGGGCGGGTGCCGGCCAGGTCGACGGCCAGCCCGGCCAGCGCGGGCCCCGCGACCTGCGCCACCGCGAGGGTGGTGCTCAGCCGGGCGTTGCCCTCGACCAACTCGTCGGCCCGCACCACCCGGGGCAGGTAACTCTGGTGCGCGACGTCGAAGAACACCGTGAGCACCCCGACGCCGAGGACCACGACGTACACCTGACCGAGCGCCACCCCACCCGACGCCAGCGGCACGGCCAGTGAGGCGATGAGCGCGGCCCGCCCCAGGTCGGTGCCGATGAGCAGCCGCCGCTGCCGCACCCGGTCGACGACCGCGCCGGCGGGCAGGCCGACGACCAGGAACGCCACCGTGCCCAGGGTGCCGACCAGACCCACCTGCCAGGCGGACGCGTGCATCGGGCCGGCCGCCACCAACGGCAGCGCCACCAGGGCCATCCGGGCACCGAACTGGCTCGCGACCGCCCCGAGCCACAGGGACCGGAAGTCGTGCTGCCGGAGCAGCCCGCCACGACCGTACGTCACGTCAGGTCGACGCGGCCGTGGTCGGGGCGTCGACCGCCCGCAGCCACGTCGCGCGCAGCAGGTCGGCGGCCCGGTCGGCGGCGATGTCGGGCTGCTCGGCCAGCAGTGCGAAGAACCGGGCCAGGGCGGCACCGAACGGCGCGGCGGCCGGCAGTACCTCGGGGTCGTGGTGGACGGTCACCTCGGGCTGCTCGGCCGACCACGTCACCGCCAGGTGCAGCGCGTTGTGGGCGGGGAAGCCGCGCCGGCCTTCGGGCGGGCGTACGGTGCCGCGCAGCAGCCGGTCCGCCGGGCCGATCGTGGCACCGCCCAGCGTGACGGTGGGCTCCGCCGCCACCACGTTGAGCACGAGGCGACGCCGTTCCCGCAGGGCCTCGACCCCTCCGAAGTCGGTGAGCCACTGGCCGAGCAGGGGCGGCGCGGCGGCGTTGACGGCGGTGAGACCACGGACCCGGTCGGCGAGCGAGGCGGACGGGAGGTGGTCCGGCGGCACGCTCACCACCGCCTCGTGCAGTGCGCCGGGCACCTCGATGCTCTCCCGGGTCCACCGGCCGCCCCGCGCGTACAGCACCGGCACGTCCGCCTCGGCCCAGAGTCCCAGCAGGAACGACAGGGCCGCCAGGAGCAGACCGGAGCCGGTCGCACCGGTGAGTTCCCGGCCGTACCGGATGGCCTGGGTGGTTCCGCGGTCGAGCCGCAGCGGCCAGGCGGCGCTGGCGGTGGTGTCCCGCCACGGTTTCCACCGCCCGCCGGGGAAGGCGACGGCGGGGACGTCCCGGCTCATCGCCTCCGCCCAGAACTCCCGGGACGCCGCCCGCCCCGGGTCGGCGGCGGCCTCGGCCGCGTGCGCGAAGAACGACGGCAGCGGCGGCAGCGTGCGCCCCGGATGTTCGTACGCCGCCGCCACGCGACGCACGAACCGGGTGTGCGTCGCGTGGTCGGCGAAGCCGTGGTCCACCACGAGGGCGAGCGCGTGCCCGTCCGGGGCCAGCCGCACCAGGCAGGCCCCGGCCAGTGGGTCGTGGCGCAGGTCGATCGGCGCGTACACCGCCTCGCCGAGCGCCGCCCCGGCCGCCTCCGACCGCCGGTCCGCCGGCACGTCGGAACAGTCCACGATGGTCACCGGGAAGGGCTGCCCGGCTCCGTACACCAGCTCCGGGCCCACGGCGAACCGGGCCCGCCACACGTCGTTGCCGGCGGCAACGGCCCGCATGGCGGCGGCCAGTCGCGGCACGTCCACCTCGCCCCGGACGTGCCACAACGTCCAGGCCCGGGGCATCGGGTTGTGCCGGGGCAGGCCGGCCCCGTCGGTGTCGCTCAGCAGCAGCAGTTCACGCTGCGCCCCGTAGGGCGGCACCCCCACCCGCCTCACCCCGGGAACGCGGGCAGCTGCGACCACGCCGGCTGGCCCGCGACCCAGGCCGCCAGCACTCCCCCGTCGTCGGGCAACAGGCCGCGCAGGTGCAGATCGCGCAGCCGGCGCAGCGGCGTCACCCCGGTCGGCCAGTGCGCGAGCGACCGCCGGTAGCACTCGGCGGCCAGGTCCGGCCGGCCCAGTTGCTCGTGCACCTGGCCGGCGTTGAACCAGGAGATCCGGCCGTACGGGAACTGCAGGTGCGCGGCCCGCAGGTACGCCTCCAGCGCGCCACCGTGGTCGCCGGTCTGGTACCGCAGCTCGCCCGCGGTGAGCCAGGTCTTCGGGTCGATCGGGTCGATCCGCTGCGCCAACTCGTCCACCAGGGCCAGCGCGGTGTCGCGTTCACCGAGGTACGTGTGGGTGCGCACGGCGGTCTCCACGGCCGGGAAGTAGTTGTCCGCGGCGATGATCCGGGTGTGCCCGTCGTGCCCGGTCACCTCCCGGGCGATGCCGAGCCACCGGTCCATGTCCGCGCGCAGCAGGTCCTGGTCGCCGGTGAGGAACGGCAGGAACCCCATGGCCCGGAACCATCTGCTGGTCATGATCGCGGCGTCGAACTCCGACACCTCGGGCAGGGCGGTGTACCGGGCCAGGTCCTCCTCGCCGAGCTTGCGCCACCGGGCGATGGTGTCGGGCTCCCAGCGTCGGGCCGCGTTGACCGTGGCGTTGATGGTGGTGACCACCCGCGTGCGGGCGTACCGGACGTCGTCGCCGAGCTGGTCGTACAGCGTGCGGAAGTGCGGTTCCAGCTCGGCCGCGTGCCCCGTGGTGAGCATCTGCTCGGCGAAGATCCAACTGGCCAGCGCGTACGCGCTCTCGGGGTCGCCTACCGGCACGTCCGGCCCGGGGAGGATCCGCTTGGCCTCGGCGTGGAAGCCCAGCGCGGACAGCAGCCGGCCCAGCAACGCCCGGTCCAGCAGCGGCAGGTCCGACACGTTGGCCAGCCGGTCCCGCACCCCGGGCGGGCAGCCGTCCGGTGCTGCCAGCCACGTCCGGTAGTCGGCCGAGGCAGCACCGGAGGTGTACCCGTACACCGCTGCCGTCGCCTGCATCTCGTCGCGGAACATGGCGGCCGTGGCCCGTTGCGGGTGGATCTCCCGGAACCACGGCTCACGACGCTCCAGCACGGCGGCGTACGACATCAGCGGCGTGTGGATCGCGACCGGCGGCGTGTCGACCGGGTCGAGGATTGCGCTGGGGCTCAGATCGAGGAACGGCCGGTACCGCTCCAGCGGAAGCGGACGCGCCCCGGCCGCCGAATCCCGCACCGCGACCGCCCACCGCACCGCGTCGGCGCAGACCGTGCTTTCCAGTGCTGGACGACGCGCCACGAGAACTTCCCACCGGTCCCGTTCCGCGCGGCGGTCCGAGGCGAGCAGGTCCGCCACCGCCCCCACCAGCTCACCGGTGTCTGCTGCTGGAGCCGACCCACCGGTGGGCCTATTGTTCGCGCCGGGCGCGGTGGAGGTCGCCAGGTCGAGCAGTCCGGCCAGCCCGGCGGTCCGCTCCGCCAGCCCGGTCCGGGCGGCCACCCGGTAGTGGGTACGGGCCGCCTCCCGGTCGCCCGCCGCCCGCGCCGCGTCCGCCACGAGGAGCCGGGTCGCTGCGCCGGTGGGATCGAGGTCCAGGGCGGCACTGGCGAACTCGTACGCCGACCCGGCACCGGTCCCGTTCAGGGCGGCGCGGGCGGCGGCCCGCAGCAGCGCCAGCGCGGCGTCGCGGGCGAGGAAGTCGGCCCGGTCCGTCCCCAGGTCGTGGGCGACCGCGCGGACGGTGTCGGCATCGGGCACCGGCTCGCCCGGGCAGCGCAGCCGCACGGCGAGGAGCCGGGCTTGGACGACCAGCCCGATCCGGTCACCGGCCAGAGCAGCAGCCAGGGACTCCGCCGTGGTGAGCGCCTCCCCGGCCGGCTGACCGGCCGTCGCGGCGGACCGGGCGTGGGCGAGTGCGGCGGTGAGCCGGACCGGCAGGCCCGCCACCTCGGGCGGAACCGGGGGACGTGGCTGCCGGCCGTCCTCGGCGAGCAGGAGATCACGCCAGGCGCGCACCGGCGGTGGTGCGTCCGTCCCGATGCGCCGCAGCAGTTGCGTGGCGTCCTCCCGGCGGCCCAGGGCGCGCATCAGGCGGGCGGCCCACAGCAGACCGGCGTGGTCCTCGGTGGTGAGCCGCTGCACCACCTCGGGTGGCGCGACGAGCGGGTCCGTGGCGTCGAGCAGGCCGGCGCGGCGCATCGTGCGACGCAGGTCGGCGGGCGGCGCGTGGACGGGCAGCCAGCCGCAGGGGTCGGGCCGGTCGGCACAGAACAGGGCCGCTTCGGCGACCAGGGACGGCGGGACCGTGGGATCGGCGGTCAGGTCGATGAGCGGGCGCAGCGGCAATGCCGCCGGGTCCCGCCAGGTGAGGTCGGCCAACCCTGTCCTCCCGCCCGGTCGGTTGGTTCGGTGCCGAGGGGCGGACACGCGACGATGGGACACCCGTGCCCGCCCGGTTGGTGACCGGCGACGTCAGTTGATGACGGCGTTGATCAGACCCACGGCGGTTCCTTCGAGGTCCTCGTAGCGCTCCATGCTCGACACCTCCTCCCGACCGGACGAGGAAGACGGGCGATGACGGCCCCTGATTCCGCCATTCTCGCCCATCAATTGAGTCGAATCAATCTGTTGGTGTGAGGTCGGTGGCGGAGAACCCACCAAGCACGCCCATCGGGGTGGACGGAAATGCGTCGACCTCACCGCCAGAGCAGACAGTTGTCCCGGTCGGGCCTGGAGCCGGAGGAGGCGTCCCGCCCACGTACCGCTGCGGGCGGCCGTGCCCCGCCTGTTACCGGCCGACGTCGGCGAGTTCACCGGCCGGCGGGACGTGCTGAACGGATGTGGGCGGCGCTGTGTGGACCGCGCGACGTTGGATGCCGGGCGATGCCCGTAGTGCGTGTCACCGGCCGGCCCTGGCTGGGTAAGACCACCCTGGCCGTGCACGTCACCCACGCCCTCGGCGGCGGGGTGGCCGACGCCGGCCGGTCCCGGGACAGGGCGGGCCGGCGACGGCGGTGATCAGAAGTCGCTGTCGGTGTCGTTCCGGCCCCCGCTGGGGATGTCGTCGATGGTCTTCGACGACCCCCCAACGTCCCGCCTCGGCAGGCCGCCCAGCATCCGGGCGAGCTGCTCGTCGGCCAGTTCCACGCCGTCAGCCGGAATGTTGTCGATCCGTACGGTCTTGCGCCTCATGTCGTACTCCTGTTCACCCTGGAGGAAGCGCCCGGCTACTCGGCCGGACGAGCACCAGTGTGTGCCGCTGGGAGCCGCCTGGGACCAGGGATTTCCCTGGTCCGGGACCCCAGTCTTGGCTGGCGGGGTGTCCGCCGGGAGCGCGGCCGGGCCGGCGCTGGAGCGATTCACCGCCGGGTCCGGCTCACGACAGGGGTCGGGTCCACCTGCGGCAACGCCTCACCGACGGCGTCCACCAGAAGGCCGTGCTGCACGGGGAGATCCTGGCCCGCGGCTATCAAGGCGGCCTACGGGTGCTGCGGGACTGGATCGCCGCCAACCGCACCCGGCCCACCCCTGCGACCGCAGTCCGGGTGCCGTCGGCCCGGCGGATCACCGCCTGGATCATGCGACCCGGACATAAGCTCACCGACGACGACCGCGCTGATCCCGCCGACGCCCGCAGCCGCTGCCCGGACGTCGACACCGTCGCCGCCCCGCCCGCGGGTTCGCCGCCCTGGTCCGCCACCAGGGCACCGGGCAACACCTCGACGCCTGGATCAACCGCGCCCGCCACGCCGGATACCCCGGGATCCGCGGCTTCGCCGGCGGCCGTGACGCCGTCGTTGCCGGCCTCACCCAGCCCTGGAGCTCAGGCCCGGTCGAGGGCCACCGCATCAAGACGATCAAGCGACAGATGTACGGCCGCGCGAACCTCGACCTCCCCAGCAAAAGCGTCCTGACCACCCCGTGAGCTATCAACAAGATCAGTCACAGAATGTGTGCCAGAGCCAAATGCCAGCCGGCGTTGACAACCGGGTTTGATGGAGACCCCATGAAAACGGGAGTAGCTCAGGCCGTGCTCGCAGGGGTAACGCACCAGCCGTACCGCCCTCGCACCCGACCCGGTTCTCAATCCCCTGACAAACGACACCAGCCCAGTCCCTGGGCTGAAGGTCTCCTCGATCACTTACACCCTTACTATTCCTCGGATGGTGTTCGGCGCGGTGACCGGCGGCCTGCCGATGACCATGTCAGGGACGGGTCTACCCGCCTCCAGGGGTCGCATGCCGCTGCTGGGCGCGAACGGTCTCGTCGATGGTCATCTCGACGTCGATCGGCGTAACGGATCAATGCGGGTAGGACATAGGCGGCCCTGATCCGCGACCGTCAACGGCGACCGGAGCCGGTGGCCGAAGGCGCCGGCCAGGCCGCGGGATCGGCCGGATCGGACGGCGCGGCGTCGCAGATGACGTACTGGCGTGGGGTGATGGCTGTGGGGTGGTCGGCGAGGATGGCCATGCAGCGGGCGTGCGCCTGTTCCGGCGTACGGACGGTAGCGGTGGCGGTGAGGTGAGCGACCAGCGGGCGGCCGCCGACCTCAGCGAAGACGTGTGCCACGGCGGGCGCGACCGCCGCCTCCACGAGGCGTTGCACGTCGGCCACGTCGACCCAGCAGGAGTCGACCAGAATCCGGTCCGGCGTGCCCGTGATGGGCTCCAGCCCGATGACTTCAGGCGTCCGAGCGCGGGGCAGGTCACCGGGTGCGGCGGCGACCAGCACGCGTTCGGTCGCCAGTAGCACCGATTCGAGTTCGGCCCGCGGCATCAGGCCGGAGTCGGAGCTCCACGCGTCGAGCCGCAGGCATCCGTCGAGCTGATTGAGGCTGAACCGGATCGGTGTACCGGCACGCGGCATCGGTCGCCACCGCAGCCGGGTCTGGGCGAGCGCGGCATCGATCCGCCCGGCCTGGAAGCCGACGCCCCCGGTGAGCCCGGACCATGATTCGGGCACGAGGCTGTTGAACAAGGGGTCGTAGCTGATGCGCAGGCCGCGTTCGTGCTCGACCAGTTCGTCCATGGCGGATCGCTTGGCCGCGTCGTACCTGGCGTGGCGGCTGGCCTCCATCACTGCAGCCCAGGTGTGGCCCACCAGCTCGTCGAAGTCCCTGTCGCCGGCCTCGACGGTGGCGAGCGTGCCCTGGACCAGGGAGCCGACATAGCCCGTCAGGTGGTGGTCGAATCGGTTGTTCGACAGCAGCGGCAGCACCAGATCCCGACGGTTGGCACGGTGGGCGACCACGGCGCAGACCGCTGCCAGCACGGTGCTGGACCGGCTGGCCCGCGTGCGCGCCGCGATCTGTCTCACCGCCATCGCGGCGGCAACCGACGACAGTTCAACCGCCAGCGACTCGCCGCCGGGTCGGGCACCCGGCACCGTGTACAGGCAGTGGGAGATGCGTTGCGTCTGCGCCCGCAGATACTCGAGCGCCGCCTCGGCCCTGCGCTGCTCGGCCGGCGTCGTCTCCAGTCCGGCCTGGTCCAGTGGCTGGTGGCCGGGGTGGCCCAGCTGTCCTCGTCCGGGATGGTCGAGCAGGCTGGCGAAGTCGCGCTTGAGGATTTCGATGGCGGCGTGGTCCACGGCCAGGTGCGCGAACCCGGCAGCGCAGGCGATGACGCGATCGCCCTCATCCGGAGCGACGGACACCGCCATACGCAGCGGACGCCATGCTGAATCGGTGTGCTCCCGCAGCCACCTGATGAGTGCCTCAGCCACCGCGGGGCGGTCCCGCGGCCCCCAGTGTCCTGCGCCGAGCGAGCACACTTCGAGCAGTTGGACGCCGGTCTTCGCGACCTGTTGGCGCGGCTCTTCGCCGGATACGTAGGTGGTGCGCAGGCTCTCGTGCCGGGCGATCAGCGCCGCCGCCGCCCGGGTCACCTCGTCGATGGAGGGCGTACCGGGGATCGGCAGCTCGACCCAGAGATTCGCGAGGGAGTGCTCGGGCATCGCGCCCAGCCACTTGTGGATGTTGAGCTGGCCCAAGGTGAGCGGTCCCTCGCCGCCCCGCTCCCCGGCGAACTCGACCGGAATCGAGCGCGCCGGGGTGAGGAGCACGCGGCGCCGACGGCGTGGTGTGGTTTCGGTGCCGGTTTCGGTGTCGGCGCGCATCGCCGGTCAGCCGATCAGCTCGCGCAGCGCGGCGGCCAGGCGGTCAGCCGTGTCGCAGTCGTGTGCCCGCTGGGCGACGGTCGCCGGCAGGGTCGTGCTCTGCTCGCGGCCGAAGACGTCGATCGGTCCGGTGTACGGCGACGGCCGCCAGTCGCGCGCGGCCTCCCGGTTGGCCTGCCACACGCGCAGCGAGCGCGCGACGATCTCGGGTGTCGCGTTCGGCGGTACCAGGCCTCGCTCCTGCCAGTCCGCCAGGATTTCCGGCAGCTGCGCCTGCCGGGGCAGTTCGCGCGACCAGGACTCGACGACGGTGTCCAGAGGTTCGAGCAGTTCGACGTCGATCGCGGCCACGAGCCGGACGCCTTCGAGGCGGACGGCCATCTCGTAGGCGATCGCCGCGCCCACACCGCAGCCACCGAGCAGATATGGGCCGGTGGGGTGTACCGCACGGACGGCGTTGACGTAGGCATCGGCCATCGACGGCACCGTGCGAGACGGTTGTGTGTCGCGGTAGAGGCCTTCCGCCTGAAGGCCGAACACGGCGAACTCCTCGCCCAGCGCATTGGCGAGCAGGCAGTAGCGGCCCACCTGACCGTCGTCCGGGTGGACCAGGAACAGTGGCGTATGTGCACCGTCGCCGTCCTGGATCGCGATGAGCGAGCCCGGTGGCCGCACGTCATGGTCGCGCAACACCGCGGCCAGGCGTTCAACCGTCGGGTGCTCGGTCAGCACGTTCAGCCGCAGCTGGACGCCGAACTCCACCAGGATGGCGTCGATCACCCGGGCCGCGTCCAGGGAGTTGCCGCCGACGCCGAAGAAGCTCTCCCGGATGCCGACGCCGAAGCCCAGGATGCGCTGCCACTGCCGGGCCAGCCAGATCTCCACCGGGTCCCGTGGGCGCTCGTAACCGGTGTCGGCCATGGAGCCGGTGCCGATCGGCTCGTCACGAACAGCGTTCATAGCGGGGTCGCACCATTCTCGTCATGGGGCTTGTCGTGGGGGGTCAACCGCCAGCGTTGGGCCTTGCCGGCCGCCGATCGGGGAAGCTGGTCGGTGAACGCGAACTGCTTGGGGATCTTGTAGCTGGCCAGCCGCCGCCCGCAGTGCGCGGCGAGTTCGGCCTTGCGTACGCTCGCGCCCGGACGCAGCACCACGTGCGCCGCGACCACGAACCCGAGCGTCTGGTGCGGGACGGCGACGGCGACGGCATCGAGGATCGCGGGATGGTCGCGCAGCGCAGCCTCGACCTCGTCCGGGTCGACCTTCTCGCCGCCCACGTTGATGGTGTCGTGGCCGCGCGGGTCGAGGAACAGGTAGCCGTCCTGGTCCACCCGCCCGCGGTCGCCCACCGTGGCGAACCCGTCCGCCGTGGTGCGGATCGACTGGTCGTTGAGATAGTCGGAGCGGCCGAGGCGCTGCGGGGTCCGCATGAACACGGTGCCGCTCGTGCCGGGCGGGACCTGGCGGCCCGCGTCGTCCAGGATGCGGATCTGGGTCAGGAAGCCGCGGCCGACCGTTCCGGGCCGGGCCAGCCACTCGTCGCCGCGCACCAGCGTCACGCCCACCCCCTCGGTCGCGCCGTAGAGCTCGTAGACCCGCTGCGGGCCGAGAAGGTCGATCCAGCCGCGTTTCGTGTCCGGGTCGCAGCGCGCCGCGGTGTGCAGCATCGCCCGCAGGCTGCCGAAGTCCGCTTCGGCCAGGTCCGGCACACGCAGGATCTCGCGCATGTGTGTCGGGGTCAGCTGCAGCCATTCGACGGCGTATCGGCGCACCAACTCGACCGTCCACTGCGGGGCGAAGAACGGCTGGAGGACGACGGTGTTGCCGTCCAGCACGGCATCGATGAACGCGGTGAACGGTGCGGCGTGGTACAGCGGCCCGACGATGAGCTGCCGCTGCGCGGTGCGCCAGCCGGTCTGCCGGATCACCAGGGAGGGCGTCGTGGCCGGGTGGTAACGCAGCGGTCCGGGCCGTGCGGAGATCTTCGGGATGCCCGTACTGGCGCCGGTCGCCAGCAGGTAAGCCGTAGAGCCAGTGCCGGTAATCGGCGAGTTGAGTCCGGCGGGCAGTTGCGCCCGCTGTGGCTCGAACTCGGCGTTCATCAGGTAGACGTGTACGAACCGTCGACCCAGCAGGTTCAGCAGGGCGTCGCGCTCGGCCGGCGGGGTGGCCGGGTTCAGGGGGAAGACCGGCACCTCGGCCACGAGCGCCGCCGCGACGCCGAGGGCGGCAGGCAGGTTGTTGCCGGCCGGCACGACGACGCAGGATCGCGCGCCTGGGTCCAGCGCCGCCCGCAGCGCGTCGGCCACGTCCGCGACCCGGTCGGCGAACCGCTGCCAGGAAAGGACCTGCTCGGCCAGGTCGGCGTCGAACCCGATCAGGGCCACGCGGTCCGGCTCGGCCCGGGCGATCTCGGCGATCCGCCGGCGCACGCTCAGTTCCATCAGCGCAGCAGGTCCGCCAGGCGGCGGACACTGCCCGCGCTCATGAACTCGTACACGTCCAGCGACCGGTCGAACTGCGCCTCGATGGCGGTGATGATGCGCAGGGCCGAGAGCGAGTCACCGCCCAGTTCCAGGAAGTCGTCGTGCACGCCGACGCGCGTCACGTCCATCGTCTCTGACCAGATCGCCGCCACGCGGCGTTCGACGTCGTCGCGGGGCTCCTCGAACAGGGCGCAATGCCCGTCCGCCACCGCGGCGGCGAGGGATTCGGCGTTCGCCGCGTCACCGGCCGGAATGCTCTCCACGATCAGGACGGCCGCGAGCCCGCTGTCCTCGCCCAGCTTCTGCCACACGTGGTTGCGCAGGATCGGCCCGCTCACGTACTGGTTCAGCTCGGCGGCCGCCACGGTCACGTCCCGCCCGTCGCAGCGCACGATCACGGCTTCGGCTCGGCGGACCGCGGAATGCGCGGACAAGACCTCGGATATCTTCGGCAGGCTCACCACTGTGGTATCTCTCCTCTGATGATCTCGGCGACGAGCTTGTACACCTTGGGATCGCGCAGCAGATCGTCGTGCTCTACATCGAGGCTGATGGTCCGCGCCGGCTGCACCGGCGGCTCGTGCTCGAGCGAGGTCACGAACAGCGGAGTCGACGCGCGCGTGTCGAACCCGCCCTCACCGGCCAGCAGCAGGTAGTCCAGATAGGCGGTGAACCCGGCGGTGAGTTCCTGATGGAGGAACAGCGGCAGGGACAACCGTTCGGCGACCGCGCGCATCAGCGCCTCGTAGTGTTCGGTCAGGCCTGCCGCGATAAGCCGCAGGTCGTCCGGATACCTCGTCACGATCTGCTCGGAAAGCGCACGGGCGTCCGCCAGTTCCTGCTCGGTCAGCTGCCGGGCCGAGGACTGCACCGCCGACATGAACTGGTCGGCCACCGATTCGCCGGTCGTGGGCACGGCGTCGAAGAGTACGACCACGGGTGCCGGGCCGGTCGCGGCGATCGCGTCCGCGAGGCGGGTGGCCAGCGCGCCGCCGGCGCAGTAGCCCAGCACCGCGCGCACCGGGCGGCCGGTCGCGGCGAGTTCGGCGGCCCAGCGGTCCACGCTCGCCGCCAGCGGGCCGGCACCGGCCTGCCGGAAGTGCAGGAAGCAGGCGTCGACCGGCACCCCCTCGGCCAGGTCCGTGAAGCCCGCCGCCGCGCGCGCCCCGGGAAAGTCCAGGCAAGCGATGAGATCAGGTCCCCGATCGGACAGGATCCGCCAGTCAGTCAGCTTCATCGAGCGAGCCTCCGCGCGCTTCCGTGGCTGCCGCCAGTGTTCGGTAGTCGATCTTTCCGCCGGGGGTCCGGGGCAGCGAGCGCACCTGGCGGAAGACGACGTGCCGGCTGGGTACGCCGAGCAACTCGACCAGGTCCCTGCGCTGCTGTTCGTGCACCGCCCGGTCGCCCGCGCCGACCAGATGCATCACCTCGTCGGCGCCGCATACCACCGCGAACGGGTGACCCGGCCGCTCCACCATGCGCTCCAGGTCGTCCAAACTGGTGCGGATACCCAATACCTTGACGATCCGTTTCGAGCGGCCGGTCAGATACAGGTAGCCGTCGCGCAGATATCCGAGGTCGCCGGTGTCCAGGACGTCCACCTCGGCGCCGCGGGCGAGGTCCGCGCGCCCGCTGGCGTAGCCGAGCATGACGCCGGGGCCCTGATAGTGGACCGTACCCTCGCCGGGCACCGCTCGCGCGTGGCTTGGCGTCGGCTGGATCGTGATGGTGCCGCCCGGCATCGCGGTGCCGACCGAGCCGAGACGATGCGGCAGGTCCACGGGGTCCAGGCGGGCGATCCGGGAGGTCGCCTCGGTCTGGCCGTACATCACGAAGAACCGGCCGTTCAGCCGTCGCATCGTGTCGGCCAGCCGCACGGTCAGCTCCTCGCCCAGCCGTGCGCCCGAGTGGGTCATGGTGCGGACCCTGCTGCGTTCCAGCAGATTCAGATGCGCCGGACCGAATGCCGCGTAGGTCATCGGCACCGCGGCGAACGACGTGGCGCCGGACCGGGTCAGGTCGTCCCACATGGCCAACGACAGCGGTGAGTGCCCGGTGAGCGCGATGCTCGCGCCGGCCAGCAGGTGGGTGTTCAGCACGGACAATCCGTAGGCGTGCCTGATCGGCAGCGTGGTGGGGGCGCGTTCGGCCGCGGTGATACCCAGCGCGCGGACGACGGCCGCGGTGTTGTCGGCCAGCCCCCGGTAGGACAGACGAGCGGCCTTGGGGCTGCCGGTCGAGCCGGACGTGGCGAGCAGCAACGCGGTGCCGGGGAAGATCTCGCCCGCCGGTCGGCTGCCGTCCCGGCTGAAGACCGTCGCGCCGGCGATCGGTCGCGCGGCCGGGCGGTAGCCCAGTTCGGCCAGTCCGGTCCCGCCGCCGGGCGCCGGAACGACGAACTCGGGTTGATACGCCGAGAGGTTCTCCGCAGTGGCGGTGAGGAACGCGACGGTGTGCCCCAGGCGCAACGCGGCCAGATAGGCCAGCAGAGTGGGCAGATCGCGGTCCCCCGCGCACAGAACCAGCGCCTTGCCGTCATGGCGCAGTGCCTGTTCGGCTTCGCCGACCAGTTCGGACAGCTCACCGTAGGACAACACGGTGTGACCGTCGAGGTGTAGAGCCGGGGATGTCCGCCGCGCGTTGTCGTGGGTCACCAGGTCCAGCGTCGCCGGCACCATGTGGATCACCTCTCCGTGACGCTCCGGTGGGCGATGAGGTCCGCCAGCCGACTGGGGGTGCGGGTATGGAAGACGTCGAGGAGTGAGAGCTTGACGTCGGATCGCTCCGCCAGGATCACCAGGAGCGAGAGCGCATCCCACGACCTGCCGCCCGCGTGGAAGAAGTCGTCGTCGACCCCGATCTCGTCGACCTCGGTGATCTCGCGCATGAGCGCCGCTATCTCAGAAGGCGTCATCGGTCTTCCGCGGCGGTCTGCGGCGCGGGACGGGGCACGTGCACCGCGGTGCCCGCCACGTGGCCATCGTCGTCGCGCATGTCGGACAGCTCACCTTCAGTCGGGGCAGCCTGCTCGCCCGAGGGTCGGGTGAGCCGCGCTGCCGGAGCCGGTCGAGCCGCGGGACGGCGGCCGTCCGCCCCATGCGGAGATTCTCTTAGTGAAACAGAACCCTGTCTACACTCGCGGCGCACCGGCTTCAACGCGTACTTATCCGCCGGGTTCGGCGGGAGCGCGGGGCGGAGAGCCGGGCCGATTCAGGACTCATGCGAACCTGTACCGGTGGGGCAATGTCCATGATGATCCGTGCGCCGACGATCTCCGTGCGGTCGTTGCGTGTCGCACAGTCCCGGTGGTGCGGCCATGACCCGACTGCGCAGGCGGCACTGGCGCATGGCAGTTTCGAGCCACGAGATCCGCGATTTCGTCATGTAGGCGTTGACCATCATGGAGGTCGACCTCGCCGACATCGACGAGGACGGCACGCTTGGGGCCGGGGGCGGATCTGGACTCGTTGGTGCTGGTCGTGCGGGTCGAGGAGCAGTACGACTTCAAGTTCACCTCGGACGAGATGGAGATGATGGGCGCGCTGACGGTCCGCGAGTTCTGCGACCTGGCGGTCGAGCGCGAGCATGTCCCGGCTTTCGCGGACGCGTTCGGCAACGCCCGCGCGCTGGCGAGCGGCTGGGCCGACCCGCAGCAGGCGAGCCCGCCGTTCGACCGGCGGCGCAATCCTGGTGCTCGGCGAAGGCGCCGGTGTGGTCGTGCTGGAACGACCCGAGTTCGCGCGGGCCCGGGGCGCGCGCAGCTACGGCCGGGTACTCGGCTGGGGCGCGAGCACGGCTTCCACCCCACCGCGCCGCACGGCCTCACCCAGCAGTTCCTCGGCCATCTCCCCGTACGGCTGCCCGGACACCTCTGTGTCGAGGGCCAGCCCGTGCGGGCGGACCAGGTCGGCCAGGTACTACGTCGCGAACGCGCGGTAGCCCGGGTCGTCCAGGAACGTCGCCTGGCCGTCGAACTCGCGGCGCACCGCTCTGATCAGGCGCACGCGCGGCTAGAACTGCTCATAGTGGCCGGCGATGTACTCGGCCAGATCCGCCACGGTGACGACCTGGTCCTCGTCCATCATCTCCAGGTCGATCTGGATGGCGTGCGTATCCTCGATACCGAGCAGCAGTTCCAGAACCAGCGAGGAGCTCAGGCTCAGTTCGTCCTGCAGCCGGCTGCGCGGTGTGATCTGCCCGTCGTAGTCGAGCAGCCCGGGCAGCATGGCGAGCATCGTGGCCGTCACCGCGTCCTGCATCCGCGCGTCCACCGGTGTCTCCTGGTCCGCGTCCATCGCCCAGCTCCCGTCAGTCCCGAGTCGTCGTGCCCGGAGTGTCAGCTTTTCGAAAAGTCAGTGCTCGAAGACCAGGGCGGCGGTGGTCGCGCCCTCGCCCGACCCGACCGTGGCCACCAGGTAGCGATCGCCGGGTGCCAGCAGCCCGCGGTCCATCGCGGTCCGGTAGTTCACGAACGCGTCGGAGCAGAACAGGTGCCCGCCGGTGCCCACGTTCTGCTGAGTCACGGTGAACGCCAGCGCGTGCTCCAGGCCGAGGGCGCGGCGCACCTCGTCGATCCGGTTGACCGGATACGGCTCGGCGACCGGCGTTGCGCGCCCGTACAGCACATAGCGCACCCGCTGCGCGTTCGCGCGCAACTGCGCCAGCCCCGACGCCGCACGCAGCAGCAGATCGGTCACCGTCTGCGACTCGGCGAGCCGGATCCCCCGCAGCTCGTGGAACCGGCGGAACATCTTGACCTGTATGTCCGTCCACTCCAGACGGTCCGCCGGCTTCTCGACGGGAACCAGCGTGGGCGGCAGGTAGACTGCCACCGCATCGGGTGCGGTCACGCGGAACGCTCGCACGCAGTCACCACTGGCGCATTGCAGCACGTTCCTTCGACGGCCGTCAACCAACTGTGTCGGCCTACATCGCCGACTGTGGCGATACGCTGCGAATCAGGCACCCGCGGCAGCTGACTCATGGCTCTGTTAAAGCGTGCCGCGCTGTGGCACCATTTCCGTTGGAACCTCTCCCCGACCCGCGTTGGAGGCCGAGGAATGCCACTCGCGGACGCCGCCGATCTGCGTTGGAAGCGCCAGAGCAGGGCCGTCCTCAAGGCCATGGAGGGCATGTTCGACGTCGTGCTGCCGCTGCGCGAGGGCGGGTCCGGCGCGACACTGTTCTGCGTGCCGCCGGTGGGTGGGCTGAGCTGGGGTTTCCATCAGTTGTTGACCGCACTGCCTCCCGACTGCAACGTCTACGGCCTGCAGTCCCGAGGGCTGACGCGTCCCGAGCCGCTGCCAACGAGCATGGCGGAGCTGTCCCGGGACTTCGCCGACCAGGTGTGCCGGGTGCAGCCGCAGGGCCCGTATTCCCTGCTCGGCTGGTCGGTGGGCGGCAATGTCGCGTACAGCATGGCCCGTGAACTCGAGGCACGAGGGCACGAGGTCGGCCTACTGGCGAGCATGGACGCGAGCCCGAGCTTCGATCCGGCGAGCTTCGATGCCGAGCCGGACGCCTGGTTCTACTACAACATCGTCCTGGACAGCTTCGGCTATCCCATGTTGCTGAGGCAGGGCGATCCCGAACCGGAGGCGAGCGCGCTGGCCTTGATCCGCCGCCGCCCGAACCTCGTCCTGAGCACGTGGTCCGACGACGAGATCCGGCGCCTGCTGCAGGTGATTGTCAACAACGTCATCATCGCCCGGACCGACGTGCGGCCGCCCGGCATGCTGCGCTGCCCGGTCCTGCTGTTCGCGGCCACCGGGACCGAGCAGGAGCCGAGCACCGCCGAGAAGGCCGAATCCTGGCGCGCCGTCACGCACGGCCCGGTCGAGGTGGTCGAGCTCGACTGCAAGCACCAGCACATGCTGCTGCCCGAGCCGATGGCGATCATCGGCGCCGCGCTCACCCGTCGGCTGCCGGCCACGTCCCGCACGGCCTCGCCGTCGCCGGAAGAGCCGTGACCGGGCCTGGAATCCAGAGAGGTCGCTCCTGTCAGACTTCGTAGACCTCGGCCCGGTCGACCGGGAGGCCGCGTGACGCGGCCGGCCAGGTTCCGCGCGATGCTGGCCGCGGACATGGAGCTGGGCGCCGGCAACGTCCTGTTGCGCCTGGCCCGGCTGTACTGCCCACAGACGTTGGTGACGGGTAGATCTTGAAATAGGTGAGGGCCTTCGGGCTCGGTGTGGATTGCGACGTCCTACCCCGAACCTGCGGAGGCCCTCATGCCCCACCGTGATGCACTGTTGTCCGAGACTGGCAGGCTACGCGGCGCAGGACACCGAGGTCGCCAGCGTCCCGGTTCCGGCGGGCCGCACCGTGCTCGTCCTGACGGCGGCCGCCAACCGCGACCCGGAGCGTTTCCCCGACCCGACCCGCCGCGACGACCAGCACTACGCCTTCAGCGCCGGACCGCGCTACCGTCCCGGTGCGATGCTCGGGTGCACCGAGGGCCGGATCATCCTGCCCCTGCTGCTTCAGCGCTTCCCCGATCTGGCGCTGGCCGCCGCGCCCGATCCGCTGCACAACCTGATGCTTCGCGGCCCGGTTCACCTGCCGGTACGGCTGGCGGCTGAGTCGCCCGGCGCGGGATCGGAGCCGTTCGGATCCGGCCGGATCAAGCCGCCAGCCGTTCCAGGCGTTCGGCTGCCGTCTCGGCGCCGCCGGCCGCGGTGAACGAGGCGGCGATGCGCTCGGCGGAGGCCCGGTATTCCGGATCGTCGAGTAGGGCTTCGAGCGATGCGGTGAACTGTGCGGCGCTGGTACGGTCGAAGTGCCGGTGTCGTCCCGCGCCGACGGCGGCGACCTGTCTGGCCACGATCGGGTGGTCGTATTTGATCGGTGCCACGATCAGCGGGATGCCGTTGAGCAGCGCCTCGCAGCTGGTGCTCATCCCGCCGTGGCAGATCATGGCGTCCACCCGGGGCAGCAGTTCGGGGATCGGCGTGCGGGGGGCGACCAGCACGTGCGGCGGCGGGTCGGGGACCAGTACGGCCGGCGCGTTGATCACCGCCTGCACCCGGCCGGACAGCGGCTCCAGCGCCTGGACCACCCGGGCGAAGAAGTCCCGGCCCAGGTCGGTGGCCACGGTGCCGATCGTGACCAGCACCAGTCGGCGATCCCGGTCCAGCGCCGCCCAGGGGAAGTCCGGCACGCCCGGGCGCGGGCCGAGCGCCGGGCCGACCGCCGCGAGGTGTGCCGACGGGTCATGGCGACCGGTCAGCGCGGGCGTGGTGAAGTCGATCAACAGGTGGGGCGAGAAGCGCGGGTCGTGCTCCGGCACGGCGCCCAGCAGCGCCTCCCCCGCGGCCGCCAGCCGGCCTTCGATCCACCGCTCCACCTGCTGCACGTTGCGAAACGGCCGAGCCTGCTCCATCTGGGTGGGCGCCAGGCTCGCCCACCGCAGCCCACGCCGCTGCGCCACCAGGCTGCCGGCGATGGCGTGCTGGTCGGCGACCACCACGTGCGGCCGATAAGTCTCAACCGCGCCGTTCACCTGAGGCGCGATGTGCGCGCAGAACGGAACGACGAAGTCGTCCCACAGCGACCGCACGGCGCTCAGCCCTCTGTCGCGCTGTCCGCGGTACGGGCGCAGCCCGGTGCCGAAGACGGTCGCCTCCGCGCCCAGCAGCGGCCGGAAGTAGCGCTCGGAGCCGACCCAGGCGACCTCGTGCCCGCGCCCGGTCAGCGCACGGGAGACCGCCGCCGCCGGGTTGGCGTGCGCGGCCAACGGCGGGACGACGAACAGGAAACGGCTCACGACAACCCGCCGAGGTCCGGCTCGAACCGGCGGCGCACGTGAAGCAGGCCGGCCGGCGTGCCGATGTCGTGGTACTCGCCGGTGTCGAACGGTAAGCCGTACACCTGCAGCCCGCACCGTGCGGCCTGCAGGAACGCCTCGCTGAGCAGCCCCTCGCCCGGCACCCCGGCTCCGGCCGAGCGCACGAACTCGTGCAGGAGGTCGCCGAACGCGGGCGACCAGGCCGCGATGCCCCACACGGTCGCCACCGGCGGCACCTCGGGCTTGTCGACGATGTCGACCACCCGGCCGGTGCCCGGGTCGAGCACGACCGGCGCGAAGGCTCGCGGATCGGCGACCGGGAACAGGCCCAGGCTCAGGTCCGCGTCGCGCTTCTCGTGGAAAGCCAGCAGCTTGGCGAAGCAGTCATCCGGTGCGAGGAGGGTGTCCGGCATGCCCATGCACACGGTCCGGTCCCCGATGAAGGGGTAGGCCAGGTCGAGCGCGTGCGGCATGCCGAGCGGCTCCTCCTGGCACAGGTAAGCCAGCTGCATGCCGCGCTGCCCGCCTGAGCCGAGATAGCGGAAGACCTCCCACTTGACCGGGGAGAGCACGACGAAGGCCGAATGCACCCCGCCGCGCCGCATGGCGTCCAGCACGTGGTCGATCGCGGCCTTCGGTACCAGCCGGCCCGCCCCGCCGTCCGCCGCGACCGTCTCGTAGCCGATCTGGATCAGTTCCTTCGCGGCCCGGTACGGCCAAAGCCGCGAACCCCCACCCGCCGCCGGCACTATGCCCAGCGGTGCGACCACGAGGACCTCCTGGCTACCGGCCGGGACTCCGTCAGCGGCAGCCTTCTGCTGTCAGATGGTCTGCCGGAGTGGCGGCGGTCCACGTAGGCCCGCGAGGTGCTCCACTCTCTATCAGTGCTCTCCGGTCATGGTAGCCGGGCCCGGCCCGACTCGACAACGGCCTGCCGGTCAGCTGATCGTCAGGATCGAGGCGTCGCCGTACTCGGCCACTTCCACCGGCAAGGCGTCGTGCAGTCCCGTCGCGGCGGCCTGGATGTCTCCGAGGAACGGGACCGGCAGCCGCGGCCCCGTCGCCCGAGCGGCCGCCACACGCGCGGTCCTCGGTGGTACCGGCGCAAGATGAGTGCTCGTCGTCGGCGTTACGCGAAAGTCGGATGTGGACTCTCGCAAGACGCGGTCACGCCCGCGATAATCTCCGAACGCTGACAACCCGTCAACCGGTCGTTCCTCAGTGGTCCGGGCGGTGGTGGTGTCACCGGGTCAGTACCCGCACTCCCGAGGAGCTCGACGATGTTCTTCGCTGAACCCGAGGCGGTACGCTACGCCGCGGTCGCCGGCGTGGTGCGTGAACCGGGCACGCCCGAACGACCGCCCGCCGCGCCGCCCCTTCCCGCGGAGCGGGTGACCGTCACCTTCGCCGGCGACGCCGCCGGGGCCGGGGAGCTCACCTGGGGCCAGCGCATGGTCTGGCTGTTGATGCTGAGGTGGGGCTGGCTCAACATCGGGGCGCCGATGCCGCAGCCGCCCGGCCGGACCGTGGCGGACCTGGCAGACGAGTTGCGGTACATGATGTCCCGCTTCCCTTCGCTGCGCACGAGGCTGCGGTTCGACGCCGAGGGCCGGCCGAGCCAGGAACTGTTCGCCGACGGCGAGATCACCTTCGAGGTATACGACGCCGACGGGGACGCCGACCCGCAGAAGACGGCCCAAGCGGTGTACGAAGCGTATCTGGCCACGGCCCGCGACTTCGTCCGTGAATGGCCGCTGCGTGTTGCCGCGGTGCGCCGCGAGGGCGCGGTGACCCACATGGTCATCGTCGTCTGTCACCTGGCGACGGACGGCGTCGGCGTCGCGGTGCTCTTCGAGGAGACCACAGCCCGCGCCGCCGAGCCGCCGCGCGGCATGGAGCAGCTGGAACTCGTCCGCTGGCAGGACTCGCCGGCCGGGCGGCGGCAGGCCGCGGCGGGGCTGCGCCACATCGAGGCGGAGCTGCGGTCCGTCCCGCCGCGCCCGATGCCCCGGTCGGCCGATCGGGGCGAACGGCGGCACTGGACCGGCACCCTGACCACCGCCGCCCTGCTCCCGGCGGTGCAGGGAATCGCCCGCCGCACGCGCGCCGACTCCTCGACGATCCTGCTGACCCTGTACGCCATCGCCCTGGGCCGACGGGAACTGCTGAACCCGGCTGTACTGCGGCCGATGGTGAACAACCGGTTTCGGCCGGGCCTGCGCAAGGTCGTGAGCCATGTCACGCAGTCCGGCGTCTGCGTGCTCGATGTCGCCGGAGCCACCGTCGACGAGGCGGTGATCCGCGCCCGCGGTCCCGTTCGGCTCGCGTATAAGCACGCTTACTACGATCCGGAGGACGAGCTCGCGCTCATCGACCGCCTCGCCCGCGAACAGCCGGGCGCCGCGCGCTGGGCCGGCGACACGTGGGCGTACGTCAACGACCGGCGAGACGCGACGACCAGAATCGCGGCCACGACGCCTCCGGACGCGTCGGCGGCAGACACGATCCCGGAGCTGCTCGCCCGCACCGAGTTCCGGCTGACCGAGTGGCGGGACAAACCGATCGAGCCGCTGTACCTGAGCATCGACGACCCCGCGGAAGGCATCATGTTCACACTGCGCGGGGACAGCTGGTATGTCACCCCGGCGGACGGCGAGGCGCTGCTGCGAGACATGGAGAGCCTCGCAGTAGCCGCCATGTCCGACCCGGCGGTTCCCACCGCGGTGCCCGTCCACAACGGACCGTGACCGCGTACGCGACCTTCCGGTCGCGCTGTCTCCGCATCTCACCCGTGCCTGTTCGGAGATGACCGCGCTGGCCGACTTCATCAACTCGTTCGCCGCGCTCCTCACCCCCGCAAGCGGCAACGACGACCGGCTCACCGCGTGGATCACCAAGGTCAAGGCCACAGACCTGCCCCACCTGCACACATTCACCCGCGGCCTCGACCTCGACCGCGACGCCGTCAACGCCGCCCTGACCCACCCCTTCCACAACGGCGGCACCGAAGGCGTCAACACCAAGACCAAACTGATCAAGCGACAGATGTACGGACGCGCCGGCTTCGCCCTCCTACGACACCGCATCCTGCTCGGCTAACCACCACCCACCGTCACCACCGAATGTGAGACAGAGCCGAAAACGCCACACTCCCGCGTGAGCCGCGTGGTGCCGTAGGCGAGCTCCACCAATGCTGAGCGCGCGGCGGCAAGCCGTCGGCGCCGCCGCCATGCGCCCGCCGGGCCGCCGGTGGCCGCGCCTCGCCTCATGAAGGGCAGCTCCGGTGGGAGCTGCGGCTGGGTCAGGATCCAGCCCATCCTGAGCTGCACTTCGACCTGTCCACCGCGAAGGGTGTACCTCTCAGAGGCCGGTGAGCTGGTAGTTGAGTGCGGTGAGGATGCCTTCTGTGCTTCAGGCGGCGAAGTAGCCGTGGACCCGTCGGGTGGGGTGGGAAGTCGTGGGGTAGGTAGCGCCAGGCGATGCCGGTGCGGTTGACGTAGGGGATGGCGTTGAAGATGTCGCGGAGGTCGTGGGTGGGGGTGCGGCCGCTGACGCCGGCGTCGGTGCGGCCTGTCGCCAGGCGGTCAGGCGGGGTGCGATGAGGGCCCAGCGGGCGTCGGACAGGTCGGACGGGTAGGGGCGGCGCCGTTCGGTCATGCGTCAGGCGTACGGTGGCGTGGCACCGTTCGCCCATCGCTGCCACCGCCCAGGCATCATCCGCGCCGCGGAGAGCAGCGCTCATCCCCGGTGACGAGGTGGCGCCGTGCTGCACCTGATCAACAGCTCAGGAACGAGCAGTTGCCGCCGCGGTGCCGGAGGGCCTCCGGCGGGGTCCAGTTGGGACAGTAAAAGCCCCAGGCTGAGCCGACCCAGCTCGGCGAAATCCTGGCGAACGGTGGTCAGCGGCGGCAGGTAGTGCGCGCCGTCGAGCGCCCCGTCGAAGCCCACCACGCTGACATCCTCGGGGACCCGTCGACCGGCCTCGTGCAGCGCCCGCAGCACGCCGAGGGCCAGCTGGTCGCTGGCGCAGAAGATGGCCGTCACGCACGGGTCGGCGGCCATCCGCCCACCCTGCTCGTATCCCGCCCGGGCACTCCAGTTCCCCGATATGACAGCAGGGATCGGCCGGCCGGCTTCCTCCAACGCTTCGCGCCAGCCGCGGATTCGCTCGCCGGCCTCAGGCCAGTCGTCCGGCCCGGCCACGTGGTGGACGGTGCGGTGTCCCAGCTCGATCAGGTGCCGGCTGGCCAGGCGCGCGCCCGCGACGTTGTCGATCCAGGTACTCGGCATCGCGTCGCTGCTGCCCCCGCCCACGGTCACGCAGGCGACCGTGGGCGGGGCCTCCGTCAGCGCGTCGGACATCGCCGGCTTGGGCGCGATGGTGATGATCCCCTCAACCGACTGATGACAGAGTCGCTCGACCGCGTCGAGTACCGACCGGCGGTCGAGGTGGCGGGCGCTGGCGACGCTCACGGAGTAACCCGCCGCCCGGGCCGCGCTCTCGATCGCGTACAGCATCGAGGTCGGACCGAACAGCGGACTCTCGCAGCCGATGATCCCCACCGTGCCGGACCGCTGTGTGACCAGCGCTCGGGCAAGGAGATTCCGGCGGTAGTGCAACTTTTGCATCGCCTCCAGCACCCGCTGCCGGGTTGCGGCCGCCACATGCGGCTGCCGGTTGATCACCCGTGAAACCGTCTGGCAGGACACTCCCGCCAGCTTGGCGACGTCACGCATGCCGGGGCCCCTGGGCCACCCGGCCGGTCGAACCGAGGCTTCCGACCACGGGCCGCCCCCCACCCGAGGGACGTTCACCTCGACCACAACCCACTCTCCTCGATTTCGGTCCACCCACGGTCCATCTGCCGACGATGCCGCCGAGAAGGTGTCGGCGGACCGTCCGTCGCCCCCGTACCGGCGCGGGCCGGCACCGGGGCGACGGGCTCCGGGTCAGACGGGGCGCCGGGTGAAACGTTGGTTCGGGTTGCCGGAGTACGCGTACTGGGCAATGCGGACCCCGTCGGTGGTGGAGTTTTCCCACACGTCCATGGCCAGGCCGGACTGACGGTTGACGAGGCTGATCACGCCGCCGCCGTGGTCGGTGGTGCGCCACTGCTGGCTGGCCGCATTGGTGTCGGGTTGCTGGGTGATGTCGGCGCCGCTGGTGTTGTCGGCTACCTGGAGCACCAGGCCGCTGTGGCGGGCCCTGATGCGGAAGTAGCCGCCTCCGGCGTCGAGGAACTCGAACTGCTGGTTCGACCCGCCGTTGCTCGGCCATTGGACGAGGGCGGCCCCGGCCGTGGTGGAGGCACCGGTGATCTCAGCGACCTTGCCGCTGTGCTGGGCTACCAGGTTGTAGAAGGTGGAGGTGGGCGGCGGCACGGTCGAGCCCGGGACGAACTCCCACCTGGTGGTGGATGACGTCGCGTCGGCGGTGAGGCGGTCGCGGGCAGTGGTGTCGCCGTACAGGCCCCACCGCATCCAGTCGATGAAGGTCCGCATGGACAGGGCGTTGCCGAAGAAGTTGCCGTGGTCGCCGCCGAGGAAGGTGAGGAACGCCTTGGGAGCCGGCAGCTCCGCATACGCCTGGCGGGCGGAGGAGTACGGGCAGGTGGGGTCCCGGTCTCCGTGGATGAACAGCACGTTGGCGCGGACACTGCCGCTCGGGTTGCCTATGTCCACACAGGACATCGGTATCGCGGCCCTGATCCGGGGTTCGGGGAAGGCGGTGAGCATCGCATGGGTGGTCATGCCGCCCATCGAGTGCCCGGACATGCCGACCCCGACAGTGGTGTCGATGTGGCCGGCCAACGGGTCACCCGCGGTGTTGAGGGCAAGGGTCCGGGTGATGACTTCGGAGTTGTCCCTGGGCAGTTCGCCGTTGTACGTGTCACCGATGCCGACGCTGGGCACGCTGACGGCGGGCACGATGAAGCCGGCGGCAGCCAGCGGGCGGATGACCGACAGGGCACCCTGCGGGGTGCCGCCGAGGCCGTGCTGGTAGACGCAGACGGGGAAGACGCCCGGGGCCACGGGGGCGTTGGTGACGGGATTACCGCCGGGAGCACCGGTGGCGGGGTAGTACACGAAGGTGGTGATCCGGCGGCTGCCGCGCATCCAGTTGTACTGGCGCACGCCCACGGCGAACGGCGTGGTCGGCGCGGCCCGGAGCGGACGGACCGGATCGGCGTGCGCCTGCCAGGGACCGAACACGGATCCCGCGCCCACGGTCGCCACGCCGGCGACGCCCAGCCTGAGGAAGTTACGTCTGTACATGGGAACAACTCCTTGCGGTGGAGGTGATCTGGGTCTGTGTTTTGCCGCCCGGCTTCCGTGAACGGATCCACGTGGTGACCCCCCGACGCCGCGCCGACGGCACCGCTCCGGCGTCCCCGGCAGGTCGCCGGGTCCGTGTCCGGTCATCGCCGTCCGGCAGTCGCGGCCGGGTGCCGCCGGCCGCGGCGGCACCGTCGACGTCCGGGCAGCTGCCGTCGTCGACTGCGGTCACCGTGCCGTCGGCGATGATCCGGAACTGCTGACCGGGCTGGCCATCGCGGTCCGGATCTCTACCCGGGTGCGCCCCGGCTGCCCTTCCGCGCCCGGCTCCGGGAGCGCCGGGGTGGCTGCCGGACGGTCACCGCCGGAAGCGTGAGACGACTCGGATCGGACGCTCGCGACGCCCTTTCGCTGCACGATGACGGCGGGAATCGTCATTCTTTTCGGCACCACCAGTTACTTCATCAACTTAACAAAACGCGTCAATGACCGTCAATGTTTGTTCTTTGGGGAGATTGCCGTCACCGGCGTATGGCCACCGTGAAACACTTGTTCGCCGGCCAAGCGGAGTCCCGGGCGCGTCCATATCCGACGTCCCGTGAAGGCCGCTCCTGTTCAGCGACGACACGAATGAGTGCTGACGCCCGGCCAGGCGGCGCGGGGCGACCCGGTCCGGTGGTCGCTACCCGCGCCCGGAGGGACTGCGGGGTGCGGGTAGCGACCGGGACCTGCGCGTGCTATTCGCCGGAGGGTGCGGTCAGCGTCGTGCCCAGCCGTACCGGAGTCCCGAAGTTGGGCGTGCCGTCGGCGTTCCAGGTGAACTTCTGGGCGCGGGTGGAGCGGTTCATGTCGCATCCGCCGGAGGCGGAGTCGTTGGCGTGGTAGACGATCCAGTCCTCGGTGCCGTCCGGTGACCTGAAGAACCCGTTGTGGCCGGGCGCGAACACACCGTTCGCGTCGCTGCGCTGGAACACCGGGGTGGACTTCTTCGTCCAGTGCGCCGGGTTCATCGGGTCGGTGCCGGTGAGGGTGAGCAGCCCGAGCTTGTAGTCCGGACCCCAGCAGGCGGAGGCCGAATAGACGACCATCACCTTGCCGTTGTGGTAGAGCGGCTCGGGTCCCTCATTGACCGCCCCGGTCTGCCGTTCCCAGGACAGCGTCGGCGAGGAGAGCCGCGCACGGGAGCCCTGCAGGGTCCAGGGGTTGGACAGCCGCTGGATGGAGTTGCTCTGCCCGGCACCGTCGCCGCCATACGTTGCCATCAGGTAGAGGCTGCTGCCCACCTTCAGCACGCTGGCGTCGAGGGACCAGTCGCTGCCGAGGTCGGCCTTGAAGGTGTACGGGCCCATCGGGTCGGTGCCCGCCGATTCGAGGACGTGCAGCCGTTGGGTGGGGTTGTAGTCGGGGACGTTCCGGCCGGCGGTGTAGTAGAAGTACCAGCGGTTGCCGTTCGGGCCGTTGATCAGGTGGAACTCCGGCGCCCACATGTTGCAGCAGCCGTTGGGCCGGCTCGACAGGTTGAAGATGACCTGGTCGGGCGCGGTGGCCAACCCGGCCAGGGTGGTCGACCGGCGCATGGTGATGGTGGAGTTCCAGGTCGTGGTGGCCAGGTAGTAGTAGCCGTTGTGGTACTGCAGCCACGGGTCCGGGCCGTTGCGCTTGATCGGGTTGGTGAAGGTGCGGGTACCGGTGCCGGTGCCGAGGGCGACGAGCTGCCACTGCTGGTTCGCGCCGTCGAGGTCCTGGTACTGCGAGACCTTGGCACCGTCGGCGGTGGACCACTCCCAGACCTCGAGGGCCTTGCCGCTGTTGCGGTTGATCAGCCGGACCTGACCGCCGGCCGAGTCGGCGAGCCGGAACTGCTGGCGGGCGTCGTTGCGGTCGGTGTTCTGCACCAGCTGGACGCCGTCAGCGGTGGTGGGCAGGTCGAGCACCTTGCCGCTGTGCACCGACTGCAGCCGGTACCAGCCACTGCCGGAGTCGAGGAACCGCCACTGCTGCCAGGCGCCGTCGTTGCGGGTGTACTGGTTGATGGCGGCACCGTCGGTGGTTGCCAGGTTGTAGACATCGAGGGCCTTGCCGCTGTTGCGGTTGACCAGCACGTAGGACACGTTCGGCTGCACCGTGGCGGCCTCGGCGGCCGGGGTGGCGACCGCCGTGCCCGCCACGGCGAGCATCGCCACCGCCCCGGTGACCAGGATTCTGCGCATCATCGGATCCCCTTCCCGGTCAGTAGACGAACGGCCAGCCGGCGTTGTCGTAGCCGAGCAGGTTGATGCCCAGCAACGAGGCGCCGTTGTTTGCGTAGTAGTGGTAGACGAGAACCTCGGCGTCGGTGTCGGTGAACACCGCCTGGTGCCCGGGTCCGTGGATGCTGCCGTGCCCGGCGAGCACCTGGGTGCCGCCCCCGGCGGTCATCGCCACCCCGTTGCGGTCGACGTACGGCCCGGTGACCGAGGTCGACCTGCCCACCATGACCCGGTAGGTGCTCGCCGCACCCTGGCAGCACCTGTCGAACGACACCCACAGGTAGTAGTAGTTGCCATGCCGGACGATCACCGGGGCCTCGATCGCGCCGCCGTTGCGGCCCGCGATGCTGCGCACCGTCGTGTCGGAGCGTTTCCCGGTGGCCGGGTTCAACGCCACCATCTTGATGCCCGACCAGAACGACCCGAAACTGAGCCACCACCTGCCGGAGGCGTCGACCACCAGATTCGGGTCGATCGCGTTGAAGTTGTCAGAGGTGCGGGACTCGATCACCAAACCCTGGTTGGTCCAACTCCCGGAGGCACCGGTCGTGCTCGTGGCCAGGAAGATCGCCGACCGGTTCGACCCGAACGTCGAGGCCGAGTAGTACAGCCAGTACCGGCCATCACGGTAGGACAGGTCCGGCGCCCACAGATTGCGACTGCCACCGGTGTACGTCGTGGTCCACGGCGCACCGCCCGGGAACACCGCACCCGCGTTACGGAACGCGGTCCGGTCACTGGACGTCTTGAGAGCGATGTTGTCACCGGTGTGCGCCAACAGGTAACCACCACCGGGACGAACCACGATCGTCGGGTCGTGCACCCCGACGTCGCCGGTGACCCGGCCCGGACCCGGGTAGGACCCAGGCGGTGTGGTGGGCGTCGCCGCCGCCCGGGGCGCCGCAGTCCGGGAGGCGGCCGACGAGGACTGCGTTGCCGAGGCCCCGCCGGCCGCCAGAACGGCGACGGACAGGGACAGCACCGCCAGGCGGCGGAGGGTGGGCGTTTTCCGTACGGGTGAAACTGAAGTTGTCACGACTACTCCTGGGGACGGGGCGCCGGGCAGCCCGATGGCCTGCGGGAACGGCGCGATGGGTGGTATGTCGTTCGGTGGCTTGCGGTGGATCAGCGCGCATCGGTGGTCGGGTGCGGATGGATGTCGGAGACGGGGTCAGGGGGCCATGGATGCCCGGAGTTTCACGAGCGGGAGGCTCGGTCGGCGTCGGCCCACCGGTCGGCACGGTGGACACCGGTCCGACGGCTCCCCCGCTGCGTCGTTCGTTCCGCGCGGGGCAGCCCGTCCCTGCCCGTCAGACGCGCGTCCATCGTTGGTGGGACGCGCCGGAGCAGGTCCACAGGACCAACGGGCTGTTGTCGGCCGTACCCGCTTGACTTACGTCGATACATTTCCCCGATTGCCCTCCTCGGATGGTGCCGTCGGCCTGGCTCGTCCACTGCTGGTTGGTGCCCGTACCGCAGGCCCAGAGGATGACCCTGGTGCCGTTCGCGGTGCCGTTGCTCTCGGCATCGAGGCACTTCCCGCCAATGCGGAGTTGCCCCGAAGCCGCGGTGACGACCTGCGTGATGCCGCCGTTGCAATCCCAGATGACCGCCTGGGCGCCGTCGGTCGGCGCGCCGCCGAGCACGTCCAGGCAGCGACCGGAGCCCACGCCGCGCAGGCCGAAGGAGGTGGTGGGCGTCGACGAGCCGGTCCGGACCCGGTACATGACCACACCGTGCGGCGGGACGGTCGCGCTGATCGCCGCGGCGGTGTTGCGGGACGCTCTGGTCCAGACGTCGGCCAGGGTGTAGCTGCTGGCCGCCGGCATGCCGATCTCGGTGGCGGTGGTGGACACGGTCGCGGTGCTGCCCGAGCGGTTCAGCAGGGCGACGGCGCCCGAGCCGTCAGCGAGGGTCTTGGCCCACACCTCGGTCTCGCCGAAGTCGCGCACCCGCCGGGCCTGCCGGCCCGCGCTGTCCTGGTTGACCGCCAGTACGTCGGGGTTGGTCAGCACGTCACGGACATCGGCGGACATCGTGGTGATGTCGTTGCCGGCGATCAGCGGCGCGGCCATCATGGCCCACATGCTGAAGTGCGCCCGGTTCTGCGTCGGGGTGAACGTGCCGCGGACACCGACCTCCAGCATGTCGGGGTCGTTCCAGTGCTGCGGGCCGGCCCACGCGGCCAGGGGCGCCTGGACGTCGAGGATCTCGGTGACGCCCATGAAGCAGTCGGCCCGGCAGCCGGTGCTCCACCGGTCGGTGATGTCCTCGGTGGTACGCCACATGTCTGCGACGTTGCTCCAGTTGTAGGACGGACCGGTGTTGGAGTGCGCGCTGTTGGAGTTGATCGAGTAGACGATCGGCCGTCCCGTGGCACGCAGCGCGTCGCGCATCTTCGTGAAGCCCGCGATCTGGTCGTTCAGGGTGCCCCAGGGCGAGCACCAGTCGTACTTCAGGAAGTCGACCCCCCAGGACGCGAACGTGTTGGCGTCCTGCTGCTCGTGATTCAGCGCGCCGGTGGCCCCGCCGAGGGCGTTGAAGTACTGGGCGCAGGTCTCCTCACGAGGTGCCTGGTAGATGCCGAACTTGAGGCCCTTCGAGTGGATGTAGTCGCCGAGCGCCTTCATGCCGGACGGGAATCGCACCGGGTCGGAGCGCAGGTTGCCGGCGGCGTCGCGGGTCGTGGCCTGCCAACAGTCGTCGACCACCACGTACTGATAGCCGGCCGCGCGCATACCGGAGTTGACCATGGCGTCCGCAGCGCCGCGGATTTTGGCTTCGTTGATGTTGCAGCCGAAGCTGTTCCAGCTGTTCCAGCCCAGGGGCGGACGGACGGCCGGGCTGCCGGGCGCCGCCGAGGCGGGCGAGGCGTGGGTGAGCGCGGTGCCCGCCGCGACGGTGGCGGTGGTGGCGAGGACGGCCAGCAGTGTTCGTATCCGAGATCGCACAGTTTCCTCTGCCTTCGTCGATCAGGAGACACGGAAGGTGGCGTCCTGGCGATCACTGGCGCTGGAACTCGCACTGAGCGGGTCGATGCGCAGCACGTAGTTGGAGTGGCGCAGGTAGCGGTCCGGGAAGTTGTAGGACCGGAACGACGACCAGGTGGAGTCGGCCAGGCCGGGGACCCGCCGGAAGGTCGCATCGGCGCGGAACGTCGCGGTGCCGTCGTTGGCCGCCAGTCGGATCGCGTAGTCGCTGTGCCGCAGGTAGCGCCCGGGAGAGTTGACCGACTCGAACGACACGCCGGTAGAGTCGGCCAGGCCGGCGACCATGCGCCACAGCTGGTCCTGGTGCGGGTCGAAGGGGTAGGCGTCGATTCGGCCCACGTCGCCGGCGTGCCGCACGTAGTAGTCGGGGAAGTTGTACGACTTCAGCCGGACCCAGGACGGCAGGCCCCAGCGGGACACCAGCCCGTCGTACTCGGCCGAGGTGACACCGACGATCGAGCCGTGCTTGGCGCTCAGCGGCGGCGTGTAGTCGCGCTGGTTGAGCAGCGTCCAGGAGTTGCCCGCCACGTTGGAGGTGGACCAGGCGTAGTAGTCGTTGTTGACCGGGCTGAACGAGTCGCCCCACAACCGCCAGCCGCTGCCGGTGTTGTTCTTGATCAGCAGCGGCGCCTCCATCGCGTTGCCCTGCCGCAGGCCGCTGGTGTAGTTGGTGTAGCTGTTCGGCGCACCGGTCGACGACCGGGCGCCGTAGATCAGGCCGTTGGACATGTTCTTGTAGTACATGTAGAAGGTCGATCCGTCGGCCACGATGTCGGCGTCCAGTACCGGGTAGCCGGGGCTGAAGTAGACCTGATTGGCGCTCACCGTCCGGAAGTCCGAGGTGTAGTTGACCATGAAGACGTCGGCGCCGTTGTACGCGGAGTAGACGATCGCGTACTGGTTGCGCGACGGCACCCAGAAGGCGGTCGGTGCCCAGGTGTGGGTGGCCAGGCCGTGCATCCGGATCCGGCGGTAGCCGGTAAAGCTGCGCAGGTCGACTGAGTCCCAGACGTGCAGGTACTGGTTGTTCTGGTTGAAGATGCGTCCCCGCAGGTCGGTGGCGAGCACGACGAACGTGCCGTCCTGCTTGCGCAGGATGAACGGGTCACGCAGCCCGAGCGTGCCGGCGGTCGGGGTCGCCACGGGGTTGTTCTGGTTCAGCGGGCGCCAGTTCAGGCCGTCGGCGCTGACCGCCAGGTGCAGCGCATAGCTGTCACCGCTCTCGTCCGGCGTCTCCTTGAAGTAGCCGAACACGTACGCACTGTTGGCGGCCGAGGCGGCCGACGGCCCGACCAACGCGGCCGCGCCGCCGCCGACGGCGGTCAGCGTGCCCAACGTGGCGAGGCGGGTGAAATCTCTCCGGGACAGGGACACAGCGGTATGCCTCTCTGGTGATTCGGTGGTGGCCGGTTCCAGCGGGGGTCTCCGGCTCAACGACGCCGGGGCACGCGGCGACGGAAGCATCTCGAAGACGCCGAATTCGCGCTTCCTGAGTGTTATCGCTAACATAGACTTATATCTATACTTTGTCCAGACCCCTCTCGTGCAGTATCTGAAGATGACTAACTTAGTTTGTTAGCGCTAACATCAGGAGTTCGGCACGGAGAGCCGAACAGCGGTCCACGACACGGGCGGCAGGGTCGCGCGCAGCACCCCGTCGGTCACCTCGACGTCGGCCGCCGGCCGGGCGACCACCCGGTCCGGGCAGTCCGCCGTGTTCACCGCCAAGAGATCGTCGTCGGCGACCGTCCACGCTTCCGCCACCCGCAGGTCGACGCCGAAGCCCGTCACCGCCACGGTCAGCGTCACCGCCTGTGACTGGTGCCGGTTGACCACGAAGACGGTCACGTCACCGGTGTCCGCGTCGTGGGTGGCGACCGCGTCGAGTGCCGGCACCGCGCCGTACCGCGCGGTCTCGTACGTCGGGCAGCGGGGCTCCACCCTTAGCACCTCACCCCGGGCCAGGCGCGAGGTGATGGCGAAGGGGTGGAAGATGGTCTGCCGCCAGGCCGCTCCGCCGGGTTCGGTGCGGATGGGTGCGATGACGTTGACGAGTTGGGCCTGACAGGCGACGGTCACCCGGTCGCTGTGCCGCAGTAGCGAGATCAGCAGGCTCCCGACCACCACGGCGTCCGCGACGCTGTAGCAGTCCTCGATGACGCGCGGCGCCACCGGCCACTCGGTGGACCCGGTGTCCAGCCGTTCCTGGAAACCGCGCAGGTACCAGACGTTCCACTCGTCGAAGGAGATGTTCAGTCGCTTGGTGCTCCTGAGCCGGGCGCCGACGCTGTCCGCAGTGGCGACCACGCTGCCCACGAAGTGGTCCATGTCCACCGCGGAGGCCAGGAAGCTGGCCATGTCGCCGTCGACCGGCTCGTAGTAGGCGTGCGCCGAGATGTAGTCCACCGCGTCGTACGCCGTCTCCAGCACCTCCGCCTCCCAGGCGACGAAGGTCGGCATCGACGAGCTGGAACTACCGCAGACGACCAGTTCCAACTCCGGTTCGGCGGAGCGCAGCGCGCGGGCAGTCTGCGCGGCCAGCCGGCCGTACTCCTGGGCGGTCTTGTGTCCCGTCTGCCAGGGTCCGTCCAGCTCGTTGCCGAGACAGAACATCCGCACCCCGTACGGCTTCTCCACGCCGTTGGCCCGACGCCGCTCGGCCAGGCGGGTACGGTCGGGATGGTTGAGGTACTCATGGACATCGAGCGCCTCCTGCACCCCGCGGGTGCCCAGGTTGAGCGCGTACATCACCTCGACGCCGGCCTTGCCCGCCCAGCGCATGAACTCGTCGATCCCGACCTCGTTGGTCTCCAGGCTGCGCCAGGCCAGGTCACGGCGGACCGGCCGGTCCGCGACCGGGCCGATGCCGTCCTCCCAGCGGTACCCGGAGACGAAGTTGCCGCCGGGATAGCGCACCAGGGACACCCCGAGCTCGCGCACCAGGGCCAGGACGTCCCCCCGGAAGCCGTCAGCGTCCGCGGTCGGATGCCCCGGCTCGTAGATGCCGGTGTAGACACACCGGCCCATGTGTTCGACGAAGGAACCGAAGATACGCCGGGACACCGGTGCGACGGTGAAGGACGGGTCAAGGCTGAACGAAGCGGCGAACACGGATCTCCCCAGGCTAGAGCGCGTTACTTGAGGCTGCCGACGGCCAGCCCGCCCCGCCAGTACCGCTGCAGGGTCAGGAAGGCGATCACCAGCGGAATGATCGACACCAGCGAACCGACAATGATCAGATTCCACAGCGACTGGCCCCCGCCGTTGTTGGAGCTGGCCAGTTGCGACCACAGCCCGATCCCCACGGTCAGGGGATAGAGCTTGGAGCTGGACAGCATGGTCAGCGGCAGAAAATAGTTGTTCCAGGTGCTGACCACCGACAGCAGCAGCACGGTGACGACGCCGGGCCGCATCAGCGGCAGCGACACCCGCAGGAACGTGCGCAGCTCACCGGCACCGTCGATACGCGCGGCGTCCAACAGTTCGTCCGGCACCGACACGGCCGCGTAGACCCGCATGAGGTAGACGGCGAACGGGCTGAGCAGGGACGGCAGGATCACCGCCCAGATCGTGTCGGTGAGCCCGACGTTGCTCATCATGACGAAGGTCGGGATGACCAGCGCGGTGAGCGGGACCATGACCGAGCCCAGGACGAGCGCGAAGACGACGCCCCGCCCACGGAAGTCGAACTTGGCGAAGCCGTAGCCGGCCAGCACCGACACGATCGTGCAGCCGACGCCACCGGCGAGCGCGTACAGCACCGAGTTGCCGAGCCAGCGCAGATACTCGCCGTTGTTGAAGGTGAACAGGTCACCCAGGTTGTCGAACAGGTGGAAGCCCGAGAACCACAGAGCTCCAGAGCCGGCGAACAGGCCCGGGGCGTCCTTGGTGCTGGCAACCACGAGCCACCAGACGGGCACGAGGAAGTAGCACACCATCGCCAGCAACAACAGTTTCGCCCAGACGTGGCGGGGCCGGCGCCGCACGTCGCTCACGTGAAGATACTCCCCTTCTTGCGCGTAACGATCATGAAGACGGCGACCGCCACGAAGACCACGAAGCCCAACGCGAAGGAGATCGCCGAGGCGTAGTTGAACTGCGCGTAGCGGAAGGCCAGGTTGAACGCGTAGATGTTCGGGGTGAAGTCCGGGGTGACGGTTCCGTTCGCGATCGGGCCGAGGATCTGCGGCTCGGTGAAGAACTGCAGGGTGCCGATCAGTGAGAAGATCAGGATGAGGGTCAACGCCGAGGTCACCATCGGCACCTTGATCCGCAACGCGATCTGGCGGGCGTTCGAGCCGTCCATCCGAGCCGCCTCGTAGACCGAGGAGTCGATACCTTGCAGCGCCGCATAAATGATGATCATGTAGTAGCCGGCCCACTGCCAGGTGACGACGTTGAGCAGGCCGTAGAAGATGTTGCCCTGGCTGAGCAGGAACGGCGCCCGCACATCGAATGCCGAGGCGAGCTGCTCGATCGGTCCGAAGCTGGGACTGTAGAGGAAGCCCCACATCAGCGCGCCGAGGACCGCCGGGATCGCGTACGGCAGGAAGATGACCAGGCGCGAGAAGCGCGCCAGCCGGCCGGTCACCTCGTCCAGCACCAGGGCCGCGACCAACGCCACGATCACCTGTAGCGGGATGACGACGAGACTGAACCGCAGGACGAACCACAGGCCCCGGCGGAACGACGGGTCGCCGAAGGCCCGGGTGTAGTTGTCGAAGCCGGCGAATGTCGTGCCCGTGGCCAGCCCCTTCGTGTAGAGGCTGAGGTAGCCCGCGTAGACCAACGGTCCGATCAGGAAGACCACGAACACGACGAGGAACGGGAGGATGAACAGCCAGCCCAGGGCACCACGTCGAGAGGGCCGGCGGCGGTTCCGTGCCGTGCCGGGCGGATCGGAGACGACGGCGCGGGGTGCGCCCGGCCGGGTGTCGACGGTGGCGGACACGGAGCGTCTCCCTTCTTTCCGAGCGGGGACCCGGGTGGCCGGCGGGGCACGGCGACCACCCGGGCCGGATCACCGAACGGTGAAGCCCTGGGTCTTGGCGTACTTGACGATCTCGTTGTGCAGATCGGTGGCGGCCTGCGCACCGGTCGTCTGACCCGCATTGAGCCTCACGATCTGGGCCTGGAGTTGGGCGTAGTAGTAGACGGTGAACGGGCTGTAGACGGCACCCCGGTAGGCGTTCGCCGCCGGGATGTAGACGTCCCGGTTGGCGGTCTGGCCGTTGAAAAAGTCGCTCTTGGCGTCGACGAACTCCGTGGAGGTCAGCACGCCGGTGTTGAGCGGGAAGATGGTCTGCGACTTCCAGCCGTCGGTCAGTGACGGCTCGTCGGCGTACAGGCCCATCGCGACCTTGGCCGCGGCCGCCTTGTCACTCGCCTGGCTGGTCACCGCGAAGGTGGAGCCGCCCCAGTTCACCTCGACCGGGTTGGCCGGGTCCCACTGCGGCAACGGTGCCACGGCCCAGGTGCCCTTCTCCGTGCCGCCACCGACGCCTGCGCCGGTGAGGTAGCCGGGCGCCCAGGCAGCCGAGACGTAGGTGGCGTACTTGCCGCCGACCATGCCGGAGATGTAGTCCGTGGTGAACTGGTCCTCCTTGCCGACCAGGCCGTTGCGGGCCAGGTCACCCCAGAAGGTGAGGACGTCCTTGGTGGCCTGGTCGTCCAGTTTGATGGTGATGTTCTGCTTGTCGGACAGGTCGTAGGCGAACGGCTGGGCGCCCTTCTGCATGATCAGCGCGGTGGTCACGGCCGGCACGTTGCTGCCGAAGTCGCCGAAGACCGGGCCGCCGGCCGCCTTCACCTTGGCCGCCGCCTCGGCGTACTCGGGCCAGGTCTTCGGCGGGGTCGTGACACCGTACTTCCGGAACACGTCAGTGCGGTAGATCAGGGCCATCGGACCGCCGTCGACCGGGATGGCGTAGACGGCCTTGTCCTGCGATACGTCCTTCCAGGCACCTTCGCTGAAGTTCTTCTTCACCGCATCAGCACCGAACGGCGCGAGGTCGACCAGCGCGTCTTGGATCTCGAAGCCGACGAGCTGGTCGGATTCGAGCATGACGACGTCGGGGGCCCCCTTCTTGGCCGCGATCGCGGTCTGGAACTTCTCGTACTGCGGCTGGCCCTGGCCGGCGTTGGTCCAGCAGACCTGCACGTCGGTGTGGGCGTTGTTGAAGTTGTCGACGACCTTGGCCATGTTCGGGTACCAGGCCCAGACCGAGACGCGGGTCGCGTCCTCGTGAACGATCTTGTTGGTGCAGTTGGTGGGCTTCGCGCGGGGCGTGCCAGCACCGCCGTCACCGCCACTGCACGCGGACAGGCCGAGGACGACCGCCACAGCGGCGAGGAACGCGGGCAGATTCTTGCTGGTACGCATTGCTGCGAGCCTCCTGGGGGACTTCGAAACCGGGTCGCGCACCGGTCGCCACGTTCCTGGGCAGGACGACATGGCCGTACGCGGGCACGGCGCAAAGGCTGTGGCGAGGCGCTACTCGGGGGTTCGTTGGCAGAAGCGAGGTGACAACGCATCGATGAGCATGTGTCGTCTAGGTTACATTGCAGCGCTGCAAAGGACTATGCACCGGGGCCCTGGCTCTGGCAAGAGGCGGCCTGAAGAAAATACGATCGTCACTGCGGGAGACCCTTCCACCCGCCCAGCGGAGAGGAGCCCATGGGGGAAAGCACGCTACGGGACGTCGCGGAGCTGGCCGGAGTCTCGCCCCGCACCGTGTCCAACGTGGTCAACGGTTATGCCCGGGTCACCGACGCCACGCGGAACAAGGTCGAGCGTGCCATCGCCGTGCTCGGTTACCGCCCGAACGTCCTCGCCCGCAACCTGGCCACCGGCCGGTCCGGGCAGATCGTCGTCGTGGTGCCGTACCTTGACACCCCGTACTTCGCGGAACTACTCCAAACGATCATCCCGACAGCCCGTAAGGCCGGCTACAACGTGCTGGTGGACCAGACAGACGGCGACCGCGACCACGAAGTCGAACTGATCGGACGCGGGCCACGGCGCTTCCTGTTCGACGGCATGATCATCAGTCCGCTGGGCCTGTCCCAGGAGGATCTCTCACTCCGCGATCCGACCCTGCCCCTGGTGGTCCTCGGCGAACGCCCTTCCGACGGCACCTTCGATCACGTCGGCATCGACGACGTCGCCGCCGCCACCGAGGCCGTCCGCCACCTGATCAGCATCGGGCGACGTCGGATCGCGGCGATCGGCGACCAGCCCTACCCCACCGGGGAGGCGGCACAGCTACGTACCAAAGGCTTCCGGGCGGCCCACGCCGCCGCCGGCCTGCCGGTCGACGAGTCACTGATCATCAGCACCTCACGCTTCAACCGGGCCGACGGCGCCACCGCCATGGCCGCCCTGTTGGACCGACCGGATCCGCCGGACGCGGTGTTCTGCTACAGCGACCTGGTCGCCTCGGGCGCCATCCACACCGCACTCCAGCGCGGGCTGCGTGTTCCCGAGGACATCGCCGTGATCGGCTACGACGATATCGAGGACGGACGGTACGGTCGACCCACGATCAGTACCATCTCGCCCGACAAGAAGGCCATCGCCCAACTCGCCGTCGAGCGGCTCATCATGCGTATCGGCAGCACCGAGCCGGTGCTCGGGATGGAACTCCGCGCCGCCCACAAGCTCATACCCCGAGAAAGCACGCTACGGGACGTCTCGTGACCGGATGAAGGCGTTGCCGGCTGCCGAACCGGCGGTGCTCCGCAGCACGATCAGGTCGCTGCGGTGGTCGGCGCCGATGGGTTCCCAGGCGGTGGGGCGGATGCCGACGGCCATCAGGGTCCTGCCCTGCCAGCGCGACCCGGCGGCCAGCCGGCCGGGTACGCCGTCGGTGTCGCCCCCGGCGACCACCTCGTAGCACGCGTCCGGATCCAGGGCGGTCAGCCGCAACCACCGGCGACCACTCTTGGCGTTTCCGTACGGGTGGTAGACGAGCACGACGACCTGGTCGTCGAGCAGGTACTGCAGGGCGGACCGCTCCACTCCGGGCCGTCCACCGAGCCGGTACTGCCGGCCGTGTTGGATGGTGCGGCGCACCATCTTGTACTGCGCGATCAGTGCACGGGCTTCGTCCAACTCGGCGGCGGACCAGCGGGCCAGGTCGACCCCGATGCCGAGCACACCGGCCATGGCGACGTGGAAGCGGTAGCGCAACGGCGTCGACCGGCCGACGTTGGCGTTCGGCGAGTCGGTGACCCACGCGGACATGACGTTGGCCGGGTAGAGCTGGGAGACGCCGTGCTGCGCGGTCTGCCGGTCGACGGGATCGGTGTTGTCCGACGGCCACGCCTGGTCGATGTGGTGCAGGATGCCGAGGTCGAGCCGGCCGCCCCCACCGGCGCACGACTCGATCCGCAGTCCCGGATGCCGGGCGCGCAGCCGGGCCATGACCTGGTAGACGTGCCGGGTGTGATCGATCCAGACATGGTCCTGGCCCTGACCCTGACCGGGCCAGCCCGCCTGGGTGAACGGCCGGTTCATGTCCCATTTGAGGTAGTCGAGGCGCAGGTCGGTCACGAGCCGGTCGAGCCACCCCAGGGCCCAGTCGCGCACGTCGGTACGGGCGAAGTTGAGGACCAGTTGGTGACGTTTGCGGTCGCGACGGCGGTGGTCGAGGTGCAGTGTCCAGTCCGGGTGTGCCCGGTAGAGGTCGCTGTCCGGGCTGACCCCCTCCGGCTCCACCCACAGCCCGGCCTTCATACCCAGCGCGCGGACGCCGTCGAACAGGCCCTGCAACCCGTCGGGGAACCGATCCCGGTGCGGCCACCAGTCGCCCAGCGAGCTGTGCTCGTCGTCGCGCCGGCCGAACCACCCGTCGTCGACGACGAACAACTCGACGCCGAGCGTGGCCGCCTGCCGGGCGAGCGAGAGCTGTTCCGGTTCGGTGACCGCGAAGCCGGTCGCCTCCCAGGAGTTGTAGAGCACCGGACGGTCCTCATCGCCGGCGGGCAGGATGTGCCGACGGATGTGGTCGTGCCAGCCACGGCTGGTGCCACCGAACCCGTGGGCGCTGTAGAGGCCGAGGACCGTCGGGGTGACGAGCTCGGCCCCGGCCGGCAGCGGCCACCGCAATCCATCGTGACCGAATCCCGCGGTCACCGCGGTCCCGCCCTCCGGCCGGCGGGTGGTGGTCATCCGCCAGCTGCCGCTCCAGGCCAGGGCGACACTCCACACCTCACCGGATTCCTCGCCGGCGTCCCCGGCGTCGATCATGATCCAGGGGTTGGCATGGTGGCCGGTGATGCCCTGCCGGCTGGTGTAGGTCAGCTCACCCACCGGCAGCCGGCCCTGCTGGAGTTGACTCTCCTCCGCCCAGGCCCCGGACGCCGCCCGGTACCGGTAGTCCTCGGCATCGGGGATGAACCAGCTGCCGCAGTCCAGGCGGCTGATCTCCACGGCCGCGTCGCCGCCGGCCCGGTGCCGTACGGTCACCCACCGGGCGATGGCGTTCGAGTCGGCGTACGGGCGGGCGTGCAGCACCACGTCGATCGGGAAGGTGCGGTCTTCCAGCGCGATGTCGAGCTGGTCCACCCCGTCCCCGGAGGCCGCGTCGACGCCGACGAGCCGCAGCTCCAGCGACCGCACCTGGTCCACCGCGACCTGGAGGGCCGGTAGGCCCCACCGCAGGCCGCCGTCGACCGGCAGCAGTTCCTCGACCTCGACGGGGCGGGAGAAGCTGGTCACGTGCCGGCCTGCACCTGAGGGGCTATCGGGCCCGGCCGACATGGCGGCGGCTTCCCGGGCGGCCTGCGGCGGTAGGATCGGGCCCCAGTACTTCTGCAGCACCAGTGCCTCGCCGGTCGCCTGGTCGATCTCGATGCCGATCACGTAGGTGGAGTCGCGGGTATTGAGTGCCCACAACCGGCCGGTTTGATCGAGGGACACCAGCGACACTACGTCCTCCGTGCATTAAATCGGGCAGAGCGTCCGGCGGCCGAGGGGCCAGGCAGGGTTCATTCCTTGACATCATCAACAAATTTGTCCAAGATGTCCAGTGTGCTGTCCGATGCGCATCTGACCGAGGGCATGCGATCGGTTTTCGTGGAACTGCTCGTACACGGGCCGCTGTCCCGGGCGGAGGCGGCACGCCGGTTGGACCTCTCACCGTCCGCCGTGACGAAGCTGACCAAACCGTTGCTGGAGAACGGCTACCTGCTCCATCAGCCGCTCGGCGACCGCAGCACGATGGGTCGCCCCTCGCAGCCCCTGGCGGTCGATCCGGCCCGCGCGGCGTTGATCGGGGTCAAGCTGACCGAGGACGCACTGTTCGCGGTCCGCACCGATCTTCGCGCCGAGATCCAGCACGAGCTGCGTCGCCCCCTGGTCAGCCACGCCGTCGACGACGTGGTGACCCGCATCGGCGACGCCGTGCGTGAACTGACCGGGTCGGGGCAGCCGGCCGCGGCCCTCGGGATAAGCCTGGCCGGCACGGCCTCCGGAGGAGACCCGGTCGTGCCCACCTCTCCGTTCCTGGGCTGGCGCAACGTGCCCCTGGGCGACCTCGTCGCGGCGGCCACAGGCCTGCCGGCGGTGGTGGAGAACGACGTACGGGCGCTGACCGCCGCCCAGCAGTGGTTCGGCGCCGGCGTGGGCCACAGCTCGTTCGCGCTGGTCACGGTGGGTGCCGGCCTCGGTTGCGGCCTGGTGATCGGCGACCGCCTCGTCAGTGGCGCCGGCCGGGGAACCGGTCTGGTGGGCCACCTGCCGATACACGACAACGGGCCACTGTGCGAGATGGGCCACCGCGGCTGCGCCCGGGCGTACGCCAGCTCGGCGGCGATCCGGCGGGCCGTCGCTGGCACCCTCGACCGTCCGGACCTGACCTTCGAGGCGTGCCTGGCGCTGGCGGGGGAAGGCCAGCCGGTGGCCCGGCGGATCTTCGAGGAGGCCGGCCGCGCCCTCGGGCAGGTGGTCGCCACGGTCGCCAACATCACCGGCGTGCAGCTGGTCATCCTGTCCGGCGAGGCGGTGGCGATGTACGACGTGTGCGCCGAGGCGTTCGACGCCGCGCTCACCGCGCACACCCACTGGACCTCGACGCCCGTCGACGTGGTGGTCAAGCCCTTCACCTTCAGCGAATGGGCCCGCGGCGCCGCTGTCATCGCCCTCCAGCACCGCATCCTCGGTCGCTGACGTCCATCCTCCGGGCGCCCGGCCAGGCGGATACCCGGCCGAAGTTTCTTGCCGTGTTCAACTAACTACGCCCCCAAACAGGGCCTTGCAGCGCCGCAACACATCGAAATACTTGACATCGTGTATGAATTAAGCACATGATTCCGGCATGTTAACCACGGCCTCGTCGCCGCAGCCCGGCGAATGGAGCCTGGGCACCGCGACGACTCCTGGGTGGCGCCCGCTGCACCGACATCCACACCGCCCCGACCGCAGCGCTGGAACCTTACCTGTTCAAGGCCCACCTCGGCGCGGCCCACAGGGTCAACGACACGCACAGCTCTCCCGGTAACTCGTATCGAGCTACCCGCACCTGTCCGCACTGCTCCATGGGGCCGGGCCACCGGGCACGTCCGGCTCCGTGGCTCACCACGTCACCACCCGCTGAGCCGGACGGGTTGGACGCCCCACGAAACCCGAGAGGAGAAGTCATGCGATGGAGGATCATGCTCGCCACGGCCATGGTGGCCGCGAGCGGGGGCGCGGCACTACTGGGGGCGGGCACCGCCTCGGCCGCAGTCGGTAGTCCGCTGGTCAGCGCCGCGTCGGGACGCTGCCTCGACGTGTCGGGCAACAGCCCCACGGCCGGCACCCCGGTCGCGATCTGGGACTGCAACGGGCAGCAGAACCAGGGTTGGGTCTTCACCGGCCAGGGTGAACTGCGCACCTTCAACGAGACCAGATGCCTGGACCTCTCCAACGCCACGGCCGGCACCCCGCTCACCATCCAGAACTGCACCGGCCAGACCAACCAGAGGTTCCGGTGGAACACCAACGGCAGCATCACGGCCACCCAGTCCGGCCTGTGCCTCGACGTCGAGGGAAACAACCAGGCCAACGGCACCCGGGTGGTGGTCTGGGGCTGCAACGGCCAGCCCAACCAGCGCTGGAGCCAGTCCGGCGGGCCGACCACCCCGCCCACCACCCCGCCGACCACGTGCACCGCCACCCCGGTCGATCCGCAGGCCACCACCCAGGCTCGGAAGCTGCTGTGCTACCTCTACAGCCAGTACGGCAACCACATCCTGTCCGGCCAGCGGGAGACCAACGGCAGCGAGGCCGAGTTCAACCACATCCTGACCAACACCGGTAAGCAGCCGGCCATCCGCGGCCTCGACATGTGTGACCGCCCCGGGGCCGTCGACCGGGCCCTCGCCTGGTGGAACGCCGGCGGCATCCCGTTGATCGGCTGGCATGTCGGCGCGCCCGCGACCAGCTCCTGCAACTACGGCGGCACCGCGTCCATCAACGCCACCCTCACGCCCGGCACCGCCGAGAACCGCTCCTATCTCGCCGAGCTCGACGCCGCGGCAGCCCAGTTGCAGCGCCTGCAGTCCAACGGCGTCGCTGTGCTGTGGGCGCCCTATCACGAGGCCGGCGGCACCTGGTTCTGGTGGAGCAAGGAGGGCGGCAGCCAGTACCAGCGGCTGTGGCGGTTCCAGTTCGACTACTTCACCCGCACCAAGGGCATCCACAACCTGGTCTGGTTGCACCCGTACAACGGCGAACCCAACGCCTCGTTCTACCCCGGTAAGCAGTACGTGGACATCGGTGGCGCCGACACCTACGCCAACGACCACAACCCGTTGACGCCGCTGTTCAACCGCACCCGCGACATCGTTGGCGGCACCGTCCCGATCGCCCTGCACGAGAACGGCCCCATCCCGGATCCCGACCAACTCCAGTCCACCGGCACCCGATGGGTGCTGTTCAGCACCTGGAACGGCAGTTGGCTCACCAACCAGGACATCCCGTTCCTGCGTCGCGTCTACAACCACAGCTATGTCGTCACCCGCGACGAGGTTCCCAATCTGCGGTGATCCCGTCCCCGTCGAACCCGATCCGTCCCTCACCCCGGAGGCCCTCCATGACGATCACTGCCCATCCCATCCCGGTGGTGCGGCGCCGCCGCACCCGGTGGATGAGCCTGGTACTCGCCGCGGTGACAGCTGGCAGCGTCAGCGTGTCCGCGCTCTGGCTGACCGCGGGCGATGCCGAAGCCGCGTCGACCGGACGACTGGTCAGTGCCGCGTCCGGGCGCTGCCTCGACGTCGTCGGCAATGCCCCGACCACCGGCACCCGCGTGCAGATCTGGGACTGCAACGGCCAGGCCAACCAGACCTGGACTTTCACCGATGCCGGTGAGCTGCGAGTGTTCAACAACAGCCTCTGCCTGGACGCCGAGGGTGGCCAGACCAGCCCGGGCACCGCTGCGGTCATCTGGTCCTGCACCGGGGCGGCCAACCAACGATGGCGGCTGAACTCCAACGGCAGCATCACCGGCGTGCAGTCCGGGTTGTGCCTCGACGTCTCCGGTGCCGCCACCACCGCCGGCACCCTGGTCGCCCTCTGGAACTGCAACGGCCAGGCCAACCAGCGCTGGTCGCAGACCGGCGGCAATCCGACCACCCCGCCTACCACCCCGCCGACCACCCCGGGTAGCTGCGCCGTTGCCCCGGTCGATCCCAACGCCACCGCCGCCGCGCGCCGGCTGCTCTGCTACGTCTACAGCCAGTACGGCAACCACATCCTGTCCGGGCAGCAGGAGTCCACCTGGGTCAGCGGGCCGGACTACGAGATGAACATCATCCGCAACGCCTCCGGCAAGTACCCGGCAGTCCGCGGCCAGGACATGGGTGACGCCCCGGACTTCGGTGCCCGTGGGCTGGCCTGGTGGAACGCCGGAGGTATCCCGATGGTCGGCTACCACATGGGCTCGCCCGCGCAGAACACCGACGGCTACAACGGCTCCCTGATGCGGGCGAACATCAACGCGGCACTGACCTCCGGCACCGCCGACAACGGCCGGCTCAACCAGCGGCTCACCGCCTGGGCCAACCAGTTGAAGGTCATTCAGAACGGTGGCGGCGCGGTCCTGTTCCGCCCCTGGCACGAGGCCAGCGGCACCTGGTTCTGGTGGAGCATGGAGGGCGCCGGCCAGTACAACCGGCTGTGGGTCTACACCTACAACTTCATGCGTGCCCAGGGGGTGCACAACCTGGTCTACCTGCACCCGTTCAACGGCTCCCCCAGCGCCGCCTGGTACCCCGGCAAGCAGTACGTCGACATCGGCGGCGCCGACACGTACGCCGGTGACCACGGGCCATTGACGTCGATGTTCAACGCCGCCCGCAGCGTGTACGGCGGGACGATCCCGATCGCGTTGCACGAGAACGGCCGCATCCCCGACCCGGCGCAGTTGCAGTCCTCCGGTGCCCGGTGGGTGCTGTTCAACACCTGGCACACGAGCTTCATCAGCGACGGCAGCACGAACCCGCCATCCTTCATCAACACCGTCTACAACAGCTCGTACGTGGTCACCCGCGACGAGGTGCCGAACCTGAGATGAGTGCGGCCCTCCGGGCCATGTCTGACCGGCATGGCCCGGAGGAGCCGTCGCCTCCTCGCCTCCTCGCCTCCTGAGCGACGGACCCGACCGTCCGGTGGGCACCGGGTGGGTCGTTTCCGCCCACCGGTTCCCGGGCGGGTGGAAACCGGGTCGCCGAAGGCGCGCCGAGAACGGACAGTCGTCCGGTGCGGGCAGCCGGATCGGCTGAGGCCAGCGCCACCCCGCCCGACTGCCACCGATCCGAAGCAACTACCGGTGGGCGTTCATCGGAGATCCGCCGGCAAGCGCCGGCCGTCACGGCGCCGGCCCCCTCTCCGGGCCGAGCCCGCAGCACGCAGGTGCCCCATTCGAAACCAATTCGCACTGAGGTCATCGCCGAAGGGCCGGTGGCCAAGGTGCGGAGCAGGATCCTACGAAAGGTGTGAACATCGTGAAAGCAGACGCGCGCGATGGACTCGGCGGGGATCTCCGGCCGGTGCCGGCCGCAGATCCCCGGTCCGGCATGCCGGACGGTGCCGGGGCCGGTCGGCAGGAACGCAGTTCCCCGCCCCGGCGGGGCTGGCGCATCATGGCGGGCGGGGCCGCGGCCCTGCTGGGCGTGGCGATGGCCGGAGCCGCAGTGGTGGGCAGTTCCCCCTCGGCTGCCGCGGCGTCGTACCAGCGGGGGCCGGATCCCACGGTGCAGAGCGTCGCCGCCAACCGCGGCACGTTCCCCACCGCGGAGATCACCGTGCCACGTGGTTACGGCTTCAACGGCGGGAAGATCTACTACCCGACCGACACCAGTCAGGGGACCTGGGGCGCGATCGCGGCGGTACCAGGTTACACGGCATCCTGGGCTGCCGAGGGTGCCTGGATGGGGCCCTGGCTGGCGTCCTTCGGCTTCGTGGTGATCGGCATCGACACCAACAGCCCCACCGACTTCGACACCGCCCGGGGCACCCAGTTGCTGGCCGCGCTGGACTACCTCACCGGGCAGAGCGCGGTCCGTGACCGGGTCGACCCCAACCGGCTCGCCGTGCTCGGTCACTCCATGGGCGGCGGCGGCGCCATCAGCGCCGCCATGCGGCGTCCCACCCTCAAGGCGGCCATCCCCCTCGCCCCGGCCTCGTTCTCGCAGAACCTCTCCACCGTGCGGGTACCCACGCTGATCATGGGCGCCCGGGACGACGGCACGGTCACCCCGTCCTCGATCAACAGCTTGTGGGCCACCAAACCGGCCACCACGAAGGGCGCCTACGTCGAGCTCACCGGTGGCGGCCACGGATTCCCCACCTGGGGAAACTCCCAGGTGACCCGACGGGAGATCCCCTGGCTGAAAATCTTCCTCGACAACGACAACCGCTACACGCAGTTCCTGTGTCCGTCACTCGCGGACAACACCGGAGTCTCCCGGTACCTCAGCGAATGCCCGTACGGATCCACCGGCCAGCCGACGTCTCCGCCGTCCACCCCGCCGCCGACCTCCGGCGGGCCGGTCCGCGCGGTCGGCGCGGGCAAGTGCCTGGACGTGCCCAACGCCTCCCAGACCAACGACACCCAACTGGCGATCTGGGACTGCAACGGCGGCACCAACCAACGCTGGACCCGCACCGCCGGCAAACAACTCACCGTCTACGGCAACAAATGCCTCGACGCCGCCGGTCAGGGCACCACCAACGGCACCCGGGTCATCATCTGGGACTGCACCGGCACCGCCAACCAGCAATGGAACGTCAACGCCAACGGCACCATCACCGGCGTCCAGTCCGGCCTCTGCCTCGACGTCAGCGGCGGCTCCACCGCCAACGGCGCCCTGACCCAACTCTGGGCCTGCAACAACGGCAACAACCAGCAGTGGCGCCTCGGATAGGCGGCACCCGGCAACCGGGGCCAGCACGGCGGCTGGATCACCATCGGCAACTGGCATGGAGGATGTCATGACTGTTCGTAGACGCCTGTGGCGTCTCGCCTCGATCGGCGCGGCCGTTACCGTGCTGCTGGGCTCACTGGGCGTCCATGTGGCCACCAGCGCACCGGCGCAGGCCGCCACCAGCCAGTTCCGCGGAGTCAACTGGGCGGACGCCAGGGACAACTTCCTGTACGACGAGAACGTCCCGATCGGGCTGTCCAAGTCGGACAGCTATGCGACCACCTACACGAAGGCCACCGCGATCCTCAGGGGATTCCAGGGCCTCGGCTCGAACACGATCCGGTTCGGGATCAACCCGCAGACCACGTCGTCCCCGTGGTGGGGCAGCCTGACGGCGGCGTACGACGCGGCCAGCGCGATGGGCATGAACGTGATGATCGCACCCTGGCCCCCGACCGGCGGCCGGATCAGCGACATGAACGCGTTCTACCGGATGTGGGACACGGTCATCGCCAAGTACGGCAGCAACAGCCGGTTCTACTTCGACATCGTGAACGAGCCGTGGGGGTACAGCGCGACCGAGTTGACCAATCTCGCGGCAGCGTTCCTGCAACGCTACTCGAACATCCCGCGCGGCCGGATCGTGGTGCCGGGGCTCTGGTCGGACATCGACCTGTGCGCCGTAGGGGCGGACTCCCGGTTGAACGGCACCCTGCTGTCGATCCACATGTACACCCTGGGGGGCGAGACCCACCCGACGGAGGCGGAGTGGATCAACAGCTTCAAGGCCCGCCTGTGCGGATACGCCGACCGCGCCATTCTCACCGAGTTCGGCGTGCCGATGAACACCGGCGTCAACTACAACGGGCCCCGCGACGGCAACAACAACGTGTCGTACTTCTACGCGCTCACCGACACGGTACGGGAGTTGGGCATGGGCTCGCTGGTCTGGACCGGCGTCAAGGAGGCCAACCAGACCCAGGGCCCCGGCCCCTGCTTCAACGCCTCCTGCGCCATCACGTCGCTGACCGGCAGCGGCACCAACCTGTCACTGACCGTCATCAACCAGTCCGGTCTCGACCGGCTCCGGTACGGCTGGAGACTCGACGGCCCGACGACGCCGCCGACCGGCTCCGGTAACGTGCTGCGCGGTGTCGGCTCCCAGCGGTGCCTGGACGTGCCCGGCGCCAGCACCACCAACGGCACGCAGCTGGCGATCTGGGACTGCACCGGCGGAAGCAACCAGCGTTGGGTCGCGCTGCCCAACGGCGCCCTGCAGGTGTACGGCAACAAGTGCCTCGACGTCCCCGGTCACTCCACCACCGCAGGTGCCAAGGTGCAGATCTGGGACTGCAACGGCGGTACCAACCAGCAGTGGACCCTCAACGGTGACGGCACGGTCGTCGGCCGCGAATCCGGGCTGTGCCTGGACGTGACCAGCGCGGGCACCGCGAACGGCAGCACCGTGCAGACCTCGAACTGCACGGGCGGCAGCAACCAGAAGTGGACCCGGCAGTAGTTCGCCGGCAACGCCGGGACCGGGTGCCGATTCGGCGCGGCACCCGGTCCCCCGCCGTCGTACCCGCCGGCCGTGCCGACAGGCGTCACCGACCCGGCGACGCCTGGCGGCACGGCCCCGGCGGAATCCCCGGCACTCCCTCCGGCAGCCAGCCGGCCGCTGCCACGGCCGGCACCGCCACCGGGGTCCCAACCCGCCCCCGGCGGTCGGCCCGTCCCACCCACGGCAGGGCGGCCACGGAATCGCCCCGGGTCTGGTGTCCCCCACCAGGCCCGGGGCGATCCGGTCCGCAGGACCGGTCAGTTCTCGACGAGGACGCGCACGTCCCACGCCCCCAGCGGCAGCTCGTCGCCCGCAGCGTATGAGGTGGCGTCGAGTACGTCGGTGACCGCGACCGGGACCCGGACATCCACCGGGGTGAACGACCAGTTGTGCAGGAAGCGCAACCGCTGCCCGGTGCGGGCGGTCGCTCCCGTGCTGGTCACGGAGTCGGGCACGGCGTACCACTGGTCCGACCGCTCGACGAGCAGCCAGCGCATGATGCCCCGGGCAAGGTCGACGTTGGGCAGCGCCCCGACGCACGTGACCCGTCCGCGTCCGGCCACCCTGGTGGTGACGGCCGCCCACTGCCCGAAGTGCGGGTGGTCGTACCCGGCCAGCACGGTGGCGTCCTCGGCGATCAGCGCGTCCAGCCAGCGGGTCGCGGCGGGCCGCCCCAGCAGGGTGAGTCCGGCGTCCCGCGCGGTCACCGGCACCTCGTCCAGCAGGTTGGCGGACTCCTCGTACCACGCTCCGGCGGCGTCGGCCAGGCGTCCGGGCTGCACGTCGACACGGGCCCGTGTCTCGCCGTCGCTGTAGCCGGTGCGCGGACCGACCACCAGGTGCCCGCCTGCGTGCGCGTACGCCTTCAGCCAGTCCAGGGTGGCGTCCTCGGCGACGTAGAGTCCGGGCACCACAAGCACCGGGTGACCCTCGACGGCCTGCTCGACGGGCTGCGCCACGAGCTGGCTGACGTGGACGATGCGGGTCTGCAGCCGGGCGTCGAACGCCCCGCGGTGGAAGGCGTCGAAGAACGCGTGATAGGAGTCGGTGTCGCCGCTGCCGTCCTGCCGGGCCAGCGGGGGGTGTTCCTGCATCAGCCACCGGGTGGGCAGGGAGTGCAGCAGGGTGACGTCGGCGTCGGGGATCAGCCCGGCGACGAGATCGCCGGCGGTGCCGAGTTCCTGGCCGATGCGGGCGATCTCCCGGTAGGCGCGTCCGGGCCGTCCGCTGTGCGGGATGATCCCGCCCCAGCTGGTCTCCGCGCCGGCGTGGATGGTGTGCCAGTGCCAGTATTCGATCATCTGCGCGCCGCGGCTGACGAGGGCCCAGGCGGCCTGCCGCCACTGCCCGTCGTAGGCGGCGCGGCTGTGCGGGGCGATCCGGTGGTTGGCGTTGGTCTCGGTGACCAGGAAGGGTTCCTGGCGCGAGCTCCACATCCGGTCGGCGTGCTGGTGGATCGTCCAGGCCCCGTTGCCCACCCGGTCCGGCGGCGGCGTACGGGGGTCGGGGAGCGTCAACGCGTCCTGCGGCTCGTAGTAGGCGTTGCCCGCGGTCACGTCGAGCCGGGCTGCCAGCTCGTCGTCCTCGACCGCCGGCCGCCCATAGTCGATGCACGTGGTGACGAACTGTCCCGGGCTGGCGTACTCGCGCACGATGCCGGCCTGCCAGGCGATGAACTCCGTGGTCAGCCGCGCCTGGAAGCGCCGCCATGCCAGCGAGTACTGCGGATGGGTGTTGCCCTCCGGCCGCCACAGGTCGGCCCAGGTCGTCAGCCGGTTCGACCAGAAGACCAGACCCCACTCCCGGTTCAGGGCCTCGACGCTGCCGTACGTGCGGCGCAGGTCGTCGACGAATCGTTGGAAGACGCCGTGGTTGCGGAACAGCCACAGGCCGGGTTCGTTGTCGACCTGGAACCCGATGACGGCCGGATGGTCGGCGTACCGGGCGACGACCGCCCGGGTCACGCGCTCGGCGTGGAACAGGAAGGCGGCATGGGTGTAGTCCGCCTCCTGCCGGCCGCCCCACCCCATCCGTTCACCCGTGCGGAGCTCCCCGGCGATCTCGGGGTACCGGCGGGCCAGCCACGGGGGCACCGAGTACGTCGGGGTGCCGAGGACCACGCTGATCCCGCGTTCGTGGGCGCCGTCGAGGACCGGCTGGAGCCAGTCGAGGTCGAACTGGCCGTCCTCCGGTTCCCACGTCGACCAGACCGACTCACCGACCCGGATGACGGTGAATCCGGCCGCGGCCATCAGGTCGAGGTCGGTCTTGAGCCGCTCGTACGGCTGGTACTCGTGGTAATAGGCCGCGCCGAACAGCACACGCGGTGGGAGGTCAGACATCGCCGATCCTCCCGGTCACCGCCGCCGACGGCCGTCGCACCTCGGACCCCGGATGTGTTGCCCCCGGCGTGTTCGGTGACGTCAGTCGAGATTTCCTGCGCATGCCATCCCCTCGGGATACGGGTGGGTGGGTCGTCGGCCGGCCAGCGCCGCGAGCGCTGGCCGGCCGACGAGATTGCTCAGAGATAGGGGCTCTGGGTCAGCAGGTGGGCCTTGAAGCCCTCGCCGATGCCGGGCTCCGGGGTGCCGGCCCAGTCCTTGATGAGCACGGCGCCGCCGGTGCAGCCCCACGGGTTCCAGGTCCAGGCCAGGTAGCTCAGGTCGTGCTCGTCGGCCCAGTTCACCAGTCGCTGCATGTAGTCGAAGCCGCAGTTGTCCTGGCCGAACTCCCCGATCACGATGGGCACCTGCTGCGCCAGCGGAGCGATCTGGCTGTCCCAGCAGGACTCGGTGGCGCAGGCGTTGAAGCTGTACGCGTGCCACGAGGCGGCCAGGTTGTTCAGCGGGTCGTTTGGCTTGTAGGTCAGCCACTCCCGCAGGTCGTTGGTCCATTCCAGACCGCTGATCATGAGCAGGTTGGTGGCACCGGTGGCGCGGACCGCGTCGACGAGGTCCTGCATGCCCGCCACCTCGTACGGCAGGCCGGCGCAGCTGCCGCCGTCACGTAGACACTGCCAGCCCAGGGTCTTGTTCCAATCGGCGGGCATGTCCGGGTAGGGCTCGTTGAACAGGTCGAAGACGACCGCGTCGTTGCCCTTGAACGCGTTGGCGACGCCCGTCCAGAACTGCGGGGCGTACCGCGCGTCCGGCATCGGCTTCTGGCAGGTGGCATGCTCGTCCTTGCAGTGCCATTCCGGGCTGTTGGGGTAGGCCCCCCAGGTCCAGTGCAGGTCGAGGATGACGTTGATGCCGTTGGCGACGAGCCGGTTCACGTAGTCCTTGACGCCCTGCTGGTAGGTGACGCCGCTGGGCGAGCCGTTGACGCCGAGCCAGCATTCTTCGTTCAGCGCAACGCGCACGGCGTGGATGTTCCAGGTCTTCATCGCATCGATCGAGGCCTGGTCGACCGGTCCGGAGTCCCAGAGGCCCTTACCCTGCACGCAGCCGAACTCCCCGCCGGACCGGCTCACGCCCAGCAGCCGGTACGGCTTGCCCGCCGTGGTGACGATCGTGTTCCCGGACACCCGCAGCGCCGGTGCCGACCCGCTGGTCGGCGGCGGGGTGGTCGGCGGCGGGGTCGGTGTGGTCACCGACCCGGTGCACCTGGTGCCGTTGAGCGTGAACGATGCGGGCACCGGATTCGCGCCGCTCCACGAGCCGCCGAACCCGATCGAGGTCGAGGCACCGGTGCCCAGTGCGCCGTTCCAGCTCATGCTGGCGGCCGTCACCCGGGTGCCGGCCTGGGTCCAGGTGGCACTCCAGCCCTGGGTGACCTTCTGGCCTGCGCCGGGGAAGTCGAAGGTCAGCTTCCAGCTCGACACCGCGTCGCCGAGATTGGTGACGGCGACGTTGGCGGTGAACCCGCCCGGCCACTGGCTCTGCACCGTGTAGGTGACTGCGCAACCGGTGGCGGCCGCCGCAGCGGAGGGCGTGGACGTTGCCATGCCGCCCAGCATCAGCACACCGGCGGTACCGGTGGCCAGCAGTGCATGTCGATGTTTCATCTGATCTCCTCGTGCTGGTGAGAGATCGATGGGAGCGCTTCGGGCCATCCTTTATTAGCTTGGTTACGAAAGTCAATACATGTCAGGACCGGTGCGAATGCGGAGACAGGGCGGTGACCAACGAGGTGCTGAGTGAAGTAGCCTGGCGGGCCGGGTGGAAACTGGGAGGGACCGTGGCGAGCAGCCCGATCTGGGCCAGCCGACCGAAGACGCGCGGCCTGGTGCTGGACGTGATCAGGTCGGCACGCAGCATCAGCCGGGTGGAACTCGCGGCGGCGACGGGTCTGACGGGCGCGACGATCTCCGAGGTCGTGCGGGAACTGATCGGCGACGACCTCGTGGTCGAGGCCGGTCGGGGTGCGCCGACGGGTGGCAAGCCACGCACCATGGTGCAGCTCAATCCGCTGGCCCGCTACAGCGTCGGGGTGCAGCTAGAGCGCAACACGTGCGTGATCGTGGTCATCGACCTGGCGGGTCGACAGGTGGCCCGGACGTCGTTCCAGGGCGTGGCGACGATGCCACCGGAGCGGGCGCTGCCACTGGTGGCGGCGCAGGTCGACGCGTTGCTGGCCACGGCGGCTGTCGACCGCGACCGGGTGCTGGGGGTCGGCCTGGTCAGCTACGGACCGCAGGATCGACGCGCGGGTGTGCTGTTGACGCCGCAGCCGACCGACGAGTGGCTCGACCACCCGGTCGCGCGGCGGCTGGCGGAGGCTCTCGGGTTGCCCGTCCTGCTCGAAAACGACGCGGCCGCGGCGGCGATCGGTGAGCACTGGATGGGTACGGTCGACCCACGAAGCACCTACGGCTGCATCTACATGGCCACCGGGATCGGCGGCGGCGTGGTGGTCGCCGGCGAGGTCTATCGGGGAAGTTCGTCGAACAGCGTGGAGATCGGCCACATCTCGATCGACGTCAACGGTGACGAGTGCCCGTGCGGCAACGTCGGTTGCCTGGAGAACTACGCGGGCCCGTCGGCCCTGGTCCGGCAGGCCCTGGCGACACCCGGGCTCGGCCGCCGGCTGGCACTGGACCCGGCCGCCACCGACGTCCTCGCCGAGTTCGCGCGGATCGCGGCCGCGGCGAACACCGGCGACGCTGGCGCACGAGGGCTCGTCGAGCAGTCGGCCCGCTACCTCGGTCACGCGGCCGTCACCATGGCGTGCCTGTTCGACCTGGAGGCGATCGTCCTGGCCGGGCCGAGCTTCGCCGTGGCCGGCTCGATCTACCAGACGATGATCCAGCAGGAGGTGGACCGCCGCCTGTTCGCACGGCGCGCGCACCAGGTACGGATCGTGCCGTCGGTCAACGGGTCGGACGCGGCGGCGATCGGCGGCGCGGTCCTCGTCCTACGGAGCGAGCTGACCCTCGGCCATCCCCATCCGCAGGACAGGGCACGCACCGCCGGATCGGGCGACGCAGGGTAGATGGGGCCCGGCGCACCTGGCGCATTGACTTACTTCGTTTACCTACGTAAGGATGCTCCTCGGGCCTGACCCCCTGCCGCCGACAAGGAGGAGGACCCGATGACGCGCACCACCCTGCACGAGGGTTGGCGGCTACGCGCCAACGGAGGCCCCGCGCCGGACGCCCTCGCCGGACGGGACATCCCCGCACAGGTGCCGGGCAGCACCCACCTCGACCTGATGGCCGCCGGGCTCATCCCCGACCCCTACCTGGACAGCAACGAGGCGTCGCTGACCTGGATGCACCGCGTCGACTGGCAGTACGCGACGGCTTTCCAGGCGTCCGCGCCCGGCGTGGGTGAGCGGGTGGATCTGGTCTTCGACGGCATCGACACGATCGCCACGATCGAGCTCAACGGCGTCACGCTCGGCCGGACCGCCAACATGCACCGCGGCTACCGGTTCGACGTCCGCGAGTCCCTGCGGGAGGGACACAACGAGCTGACCGTGACGTTGGCAGCGGCGCTCCCCTACGCCGAACAGGCAGAGAGCCAGCTCGGTTGGCGGCAGCGCGCCTACCCGCACCCGTACAACGCGATCCGCAAGATGGCCTGCTCCTTCGGCTGGGACTGGGGACCGGACCTGCAGACCGCCGGCATCTGGAAGCCGGTACGGCTGGAACGCTGGGACACCGCCCGGCTGGCCCAGGTGCGGCCGCTGGTCACCGTCGACGCCGACGGCACCGGTCGCGTCGACGTACACCTGGACGTGGAGCGCGCCGCGGACCGCGACTACACCGCGGTGGTGACCGTAGCCGGCCGCGAGGAACGGACGGCTGTCTCCGGCAACGCCGCCCACGTCACCGTCCTCGTGCCGGACGCCCGGCTGTGGTGGCCGGTCGGCTACGGCGAGCAGCCGCTCTACGAGTTGACCGTCACGCTCCTGGCCGACGCCGAGCCGGTGGACACCGACCGACGTCGGATCGGCTTCCGCACCGTTGCCGTGGACACCGAGCCCGACGGGACCGGCACGCCGTTCGTGTTCGTCGTCAACGGCACCCGGGTCTTCGCCAAGGGCGCCAACTGGATCCCGGACGACCACCTCCTCACCCGGGTCACCCCCGAACGGCTCGCCCGCCGGATCGACCAGGCCGTCGGGGCGAACATGAACATGTTGCGGATCTGGGGTGGCGGCATCTACGAAACCGACGACTTCTATGCCGCCTGCGACGAACGGGGCGTGCTGGTGTGGCAGGACTTCCCCTTCGCGTGTGCCTTCTATGCCGAGGAAGAGCCCCTGCGGAGCGAGGTCGAGGCCGAGGCGCGGGAGAACATCACCCGGTTGGTCGCCCGCCCGTCGCTGGTGCTGTGGAACGGCAACAACGAGAACCTGCCCGCCTACACCGACTGGGAGGGCTGGCGGGAGGCCCTCGACGGACGCAGTTGGGGGCTCGGCTACTACACCGAACTGCTGCCCGCACTCGTCGCCGCACTGGACCCCACCCGCCCGTACGCGCCCGGCAGCCCGTACAGCCCCGGCGATCTCCCGCCCAACGACGCCCTCCACGGCACCCGCCACGAGTGGGACGTCTGGAACATGCTCGACTACACCCACTACCGCGATCACATCCCGCGGTTCTGCGCGGAGTTCGGCTTCCAGGGCCCACCCACCTGGGCGACCCTCACCCGCTGGATCCGTGACCAGCCACTGACACCCACCTCACCCGCGTTTCTGCTGCACCAGAAGGCCGGCGACGGCAACGGCAAGCTGGACCGCGGCCTCGCACCCCACCTGCCGGTCCCGGACGACTTCGAGCAGTGGCACTGGGCGACACAGCTCAACCAGGCACGGGCGGTGGCGTTCGGCGTCGAGCACTTCCGCTCCTGGTGGCCCTACACCGCCGGGGCCCTCGTCTGGCAACTCAACGACTGCTGGCCGGTCACCTCCTGGGCCGCCGTGGACAGCGACGAACGACCCAAGCCCCTCTACTACGCGCTCAAGCACGCGTTCGCGCCACGGCTGCTGACCGTGCAGCCCCGCCACGGAAGGCCCACCCTGGTCGCGGTCAACGATCACGACCGGCCGTGGACGGGTACGGTCCGCGCCGCGCGGCAGACCCTCACCGGCGACCTGCTGGCGACCGTCGAGATGCCGCTCGATGTCGCGCCCCGGTCTGTCGCCCTGCTCGACCTGACCGACGATCTGCTCACCCCGGTCGATCCGCGAAGCGAGGTGTTGACCGTCGCCGCCGGTGGCATCCGCGTCCACCACCAGTTCGCCGAGGACCGCGACCTCGCCTACGACCCGACCCCCTTCACGGCCGAGGTCACGCGCGTGACCGGCGGCTACCGGGTGGAGGTGCGGGCCACGTCGTACGTCCGCGACCTCGCTCTGCTCGCTGACAAGGTGGCCCCCGACGCGGTCGTGGACGACATGCTCGTCTCACTGCTCGCGGGCGAGACCCACACCTTCACCGTACGCACTGCGGCGTCCCTGGCCGACTCGTCCGCTCTACAGCATCCCCGCGTGCTGCGCTCCGCCAATGCGGCAGCTCGGGCCGAGGAGCGGCCCGACAAGGACTGACCGCGTCCCTCCTCCACCGCCGGAACGGCTGCGGGCCCGCCTCTGCGCCCGCAGTCGTCGTGGTGAGGCTGCCACCTCAGCCGGTGGCCGCCCGCGCCATCGCGTCGAGCTCGGCCGGCGTCGGTGGATCGGCACCCGGCCTGGAGACCGTGATCGCGGCAGCGCTCGCCGCCCGAGATCCCACCTGGCGTAACTTCTCCCTGCTGAGCGCGGCGAGCGCCCCGCGTGCGGTCGGCCCGTGCACCCCGACGCCGACGAGCGCGTCGATGAGCGCCCCCATGAAGGTGTCGCCGGCGCCGATCGTGTCGGCCACGGTCACCGGCCTGCCCGGCACGGTGACGACGTCGTCGCCGCGCACGAACACGCTGCCGTCCGCGCCCCGGGTGACGACGACCAGGACCGGCCCCGACCCAGCCCAGGTACGGGCCACCTCCACCGGGTTGACGCCGGGGTGGTACCAGGCGAGGTCCTCGTCGGAGGCCTTGACGACATCGCTGAGGCCCACCAACCGCTCGACGCGCGGCAGCACTCGCGCGACGTGCGGCGTGACCGCCGGGCGCGCATTGGGATCGAACGTCACCAGGGAGCGCCCGCGGGCCCCGTGCAGCGCGGCCTCGACCGTGTCGGCCCCCGGGTCGAGCACGGTGGCGATCGAGCCGGCGTGCAGGACCGCGATCCCGCCCGCCGCGGTGGCGCGGGCGAGAATCTCGGGCGAAAGGTCCCAGGTGAGGTCGAAGTCGTAGGTCGCGGACCCGTCGGCGGCGAGCCGGACGGCGGCAGCCGACGTCCGCCCGGTGGCCGGCGGCTGCGCCACGACGGTGACGTCCGACGCCTCGAGCCAGTCCCGCGCGGCGGCGCCGCGCGCGTCGTCGGCGAGGGTGGTGACGAGCACCGGCCCCCGGCCCAGCCGCCCGAGAGTCACCGCCACGTTCGCGGGACTGCCGCCGGGTAGCTCGCGTACGCCGAGATCGGCACCGTCGCCGCGGCTGGCCGGCAGCACGTCGATCAGCGTCTCGCCGATCACCGTCACCGCCCCCACCGACGGTCCGTGCCCGCTCATGCCGGCTGCCCTCGACCGTCGGTGCCCTCCGGCGACGAGACGAGCAGCCCCGCCCGAAGCGCCCGGGCGAGCGTGGGCGCGAGCGGCAGGCGCGGCAGCAACGTGGCCTGCAACGCGTGGTAGACGTCGGGTTTACCGGGCCACACGGTCGTGGCGGGAATATTGTGCGGGTCGAGCTCGTGCCACCACGAGCCGCCTGTGCGGTCGAGCAGATGACGCTCGGCGTAGTCCCACCAGGCGGCGTAGCTGTCGGCGAACCGCCGCTCGCCGGTGCGCCGGTGCAGTGCCGCGGCGGCGGCGATCGCCTCGGCCACCACCCAGTGCATCCGCTGGCGCACCAACGGCGTGCCGTCCCAGTCGGTGGTGTAGACGAACCCCTCCGCACCGTCCGCAGCCCAGCCGTCGTCGACGGCCCGGTCGAACAGCCGCACCGCTGCTGCGGCGAGGGCTTCGTCGGTGCCGATCGTGGCCTCGACGTTCAACAGCAGCCGCGACCACTCCAGGCCGTGTCCGGGTGTGGCGCCGTACGGCTTGAAGGGGTCGTCCGGCTGGTTGCGGTTGAAGCCGAGAACCGGGGCCCAGTCCGGCCCGAAGTGTTCCGGCAGGCGTCCGTCGTGTGCGGCGGCGAGCTCGACGACGAATCGTGCCGCCCGCGCGGCCCGGTCCCGCCAGGCAGACGCTTCCCCGCCGACGCCGGGCGCGTCCGAAGCATCGAGCACCTCGACGGCGTCGGCCACGGCGAGCAACGCTTCGACGGAGTGCATCGTGGCGTTGAGACCGCGGTAGTCGTCGGCCCTGGTGAAGCCGGCGTCCCAGGTGTCCACCGGGCGACCGACGGCGTCGTCCCAGAACCACGTGAGATAGACATCGGCGGCCTCGGCGAGCAGCGTGGCACCGCCGGGCCGGCCGGCGAGCGCCGCGGACGACGCAGCCAGCAGCACGAAGGCATGGTTGTAGCAGGATTTGCCGGCGGCGCGGTCAGGAGTGCCGTCCGGCGTGAGCGCGTGGAACCACCCACCGTGCTCGGCGTCGCGCAGCCGGCCGGTCAGCGCCTTGAGTGCGGCGTCGGCGACGGCGGCGCTACCGGGCACGCCGAGCAGCACGCCGAGCGAGTACGCGTGCGTGGTGCGGGCGGTGATCCAGGTGAGCACGCCGTGGGTGGGATCCGGCACGCCAGTGGTGTCCAGGTAGGCCGCGCCGCCGTCGGGCAGCGCGGACCGCGCGCCGAAGGCGATCAGCCGACGGCACTCGGCATCGAGCCACGCGTGGTGGGCGGGCAACTGCCTGGGGACAGCCGGGACGGCGGTCATGGAAAGATCCTCTCTGCCGGGTCCAGGAGGGTGTTGGCACAGCGCACGGCCGCGGCGAAGGCCTGTGGATCACCTGCCGGCGACGTCACACGGATGGTGACGGACCGACCGGCCCGAAGGTTCACCATGCCGTCGTTCACCGAGGCCAGGGGATTCACCACGTCGGCAGGGCAGAACACGTCGCGGGCGTATGAGGTGGCGGCCACGTGCAGCAGGCAGCCGTCATCCGTGGGTACGGCCTCGACCCGCAGCGGCCGGGGGTCGAGGCGCTGGTCGACCACCTCGACGCCGTGCCGGAAAGCCGGTGCGAACCCTGCGGTGCCATCGTCCGACTCGGCCACGATCACCTCGGCGGTGGGATCCCCGAACGCGGCGACGTCGTCCGGAACCGTGACCGACACCGCGCCGCGCGCGGGCACCGACGCCTCGATCGTGGCCTTGGCCAGGAGCGTGCCGTCGAATGTCTCCCGCGTCACCGTGAAGGTGCCGCGGAACGCCCCGGCGGTGTCGTTGACGAGCACCAGCGCGAGAGTGTCCGGGTCCGGTTCGAGACCTTCCCACGCGGCGGCCCACGCCTCGGCCGACGCGCGCGGCTGAAGGGTGGCCAGCCGTGGGGCGTATGCGGCCCGCAGGGCGTACCAGAGGGGCTTTCGGCGCTCGGCGAAGTCGACGGCGGCCCAGGACACCACCGGCCAGTTGTCGTTGAGCTGCCACAGGATCGTCCCGGTGTTGTGGGGCGTCAGGGAGCGGAAGTGCTCGACGCCGAACCGGATGGCGTGCGCCTGGTTGAGCTGGGTGGTCCAGTGCCAGTCCTCGATGGTGACGGGGTCGGGCAGGTGGCCCTGCCATCCGCGCTCGAGCTTCGCGTTGCCGAGGTTGGCCTTCTGGTGCACCAGCATCTGCGGGCCGAACGGGTCGAGCGGCTCGTCGTGCACCACGGCGGTGAGAGTGGACCAGGCAGGCGGCGCCTGGAAGCCGAACTCCGCGACGAAGCGCGGCTTGTACCGGGCGTAGCTTGTGTAGTCCGCCCGGTTCCACACGTCCCAGACGTGCATGGTGCCGTACCGCTCGTCGTTGGGGTGCCGGTAGTCGCCGAACGAGTACGGGCTCGCCGGTGAGTACGGGCGCGTCGGGTCGAGCTCGGCGAGCACGCGCGGCAGCAGGTGGCGGTAGTAGAGGTCGCCCCAGCCCCGACCGTCCAGGCGGCCGGGCCACCCCCAGTCCACCGAGCCCCAGGTGTTCTCGTTGTTGCCGTTCCACAGCACGAGGGACGGGTGCGGGCTGAGCCGCGTCACGTTCTCGCGGGCCTCGGCGTCGATCTCCGTCCGCATCGGTGCGTCCTCGCTGTACGCGGCGCAGGCGAACGGGAAGTCCTGCCACATCAGCAGGCCGTACTCGTCGGCGAGGTCGTACAGGTCGTCGGACTCGTAGATGCCGCCGCCCCACACGCGCAGCAGGTTGATGTTGGCCTGCAGCGCGTCGGCCACCCGGCGGGCGTACCGCTCACGGTCGATCATGGTGAGGAACGCGTGATCCGGGATCCAGTTGGCGCCCCGCACGAGTACCCGCTCGCCATTGACCCGGAGCAGGAACGGGGCCCCGGCCTCGTCGGGCGTCGTGTCGAGTTCCACGGTGCGGAAGCCGACCCGCCCGTACCAGGACGCGACGTCACCCGCGGCCCTCGCCTCGACCTGCACGCCGTACAACGGCTGGTCGCCGTGTCCGACGGGCCACCAGCGCCGCACGTCGCGCACCGTGACGAGGACGACGGCGGACGTCTCGTCAGCGGGCACGGTGCAGTCGGTGTGCAGCGTCCCGCCATCGGGGGCGGTAACGGTGACGGTGAGCGAGACGTCCTGGTCGGCGCGTCTGCCGTCGCGCTCCACGTCCACGTGCACCCTCAGCAGACCGTCGTCGCGGCGGCCGGCACCGTCGGTGCCCCCGGCCGCCACCACGTCGACCAGCGGCCGCACCGAGGCGATGCGTACCCCGGACCACGAGTCGAGCCCGATCGGCTTCCAGATGCCGGCACCGGCGACGTCGATGCCCCAGTCCCAGCCGAACGAGCACGCCATCTTGCGCAGCTGGTTGTAGTCGTGGTGGTTCACGCGCGGCAGGGCGCCGTCGCGCTGGGCCCGCGCCGTCGCCTCGGGCACCGGAGCGGCGAACGTCACCGTGAGGGTGTTCTCCCCCTGGCGCAGTGCCCCACGCACGTCCCAGCGATAGGAGCGGTGCATGTTCTGCGTCCGCCCTGTCACCTCACCGTTGAGCTCCACGGTGGCCACGGTGTCCAGCCCATGAGCCACGAGGTCGTGGCGCGCCGAGGCGTCGTCAAACCACGTGAACGTCGTCGAGAAACGCCACGTCGTGTCGCCGATCCACTGTTGGGTGGCCTCGTTGGCACCGTCGAACAGGTCATCGATCAGACCAGCGCGCCGCAGATCCAGGTGTGCCTCGCCGGGCACGACGGCGGCTACGCCGTCGACGAGGGTCGCGGCGGCGGTCGCGGGGACGTCGTCGGGGAGGTCGGGGGCGGTGAGGGTCCAACCGTGGTGCAGGGCGCGGAAGGTGGAAGGGAGGTGAGCCATGCGGTGTCCTCGGGTCCGAAAGCGAATACGACGTGCTGGGGCGTGCCCGCCAGCGTCAGCCTGCGGGCATGCCGGTCGCCGTGACCGAGGGCACCCCGGCCTCCACCCACCGGCGGGTGCGGTGGTCGTAGCAGACGCCGTTGTCGATCGCGTCGCGGTCGACCGTGACCGCGGCCGTGACCCGGTCGAGGCGCTCGGGATCTGGTGCCGAACTCGCCAACAACTTGGTGTAGTCGTGGTGCGGGTCCAGGATCACCGCGTCAGACGGCCCGCGCTCCACGATCCGACCGCGGTAGAGCACGAGAATCTCGTCCGAGAAATGCCGTGCGGTGGCCAGGTCGTGGGTGATGTACAGGACAGCCAGCCGGTCCTCCCGCTGCAGGCGACCCATGAGGTTGAGCACCCCGAGGCGGATCGACACGTCGAGCATGGACACCGGTTCGTCCGCGATGAGCACCTGCGCCCCCGGTGCCAGCGCGCGGGCGATCGCGACGCGCTGCCGCTGGCCGCCGGAGAGTTCGTGCGGGCGGCGCGGCGCGATGGTCTCGGCAGGTGTGAGGTTGACCCGTTCGAGCATCTCCAGCACGCGCGCGTGTGTCTCGGCGGCGGTGCGGGTGCGCCGGTGGATGCGCAGCGGACGGGCGATGTGGTGCTCGATCGAGTGGAACGGGTTGAGGGAGGCGAACGGGTCCTGGAAGACCATCTGCACCTGCCGCCGGTACAGCGACCCGTGCACCGGGGTGCCGTCGTCGAGGCGCACGTCGACGATGCCGGACGTAGGTTTCTCCATCCGCGTGAGGATCTTGGCGATGGTGGATTTCCCCGACCCCGACTCCCCCACGAGGGCGACGGTGCGCCCGGGGATCAGGTCGAAGCTGACGTGGTCGACGGCGCGTAGCCGCGTGCGACGTAGGCCCGTACGGAGTCCGTAGTCCTTGACGAGGTCGGTCACGTGGACGAGGGTCATGCCCGCTCCTCGATGGTGCCGTCGGCCACGGTCGTCTCGTCGACGCCGGACCGGATGAACGCCCCGCGCGCTCCGGACAGGCTGGGGAACGAGCCGAGGAGCCGGCGGGTGTACGGATGCCGCGCATGCCGGTACAGCAGGCCGGCCGCACCGAGCTCGACGATCTCGCCTGCCAGCATGACGGCGATGCGGTCGCTGATCTCCAGCAGGAGCGGCAGGTCGTGCGTGATGAAGACGACGGCGAAGTCCAGTTCGTCGCGGAGCCGCATGATCTCGCCCAGGATCTCGCGTTGGACGACCACATCCAGAGCCGTCGTGGGCTCATCCATGATCATGACCTTCGGTTGGAGCAGCATCGCCATCGCGATCATGACTCGTTGGCGCATCCCTCCCGACAGCTCGTGCGGGTAGGAGCCCAGCCGCCGGGGGTCCACCCCGACGCGTCGCAGCACCTCTTCGGATCGCTCGCGCACCTGCGCCCGCGACAGGCCGGGCCGATGGGCCAACAGGGTGTCACGCAGCTGCGCCCGCACGGTGGTGACGGGGTTGAGGGCGTTCATCGCCCCCTGGAACACCATGGAGAGCTTCTCCCAGCGGAACGCGCGCAGCTCGGCGTCCGTCAGCGCGAGCACGTCGATGTCTTCGCCACCGCCGTCGTGGAACGTCACACGGCCGGACGCGATCCGGGCGGGCGGGCGGTGCAGACGGTTGATCGCGTACGCCAGGGTGGTCTTGCCGCACCCGGACTCACCGGCCAGGCCGAGGATCTCCCCCCGGTGCAGAGTCAGGCTCGCGTCCCGGACGGCCGTGACCGGCGCGTCCGCCTCGTACACGACGGTGAGGTGCTCGACCGTCAGAACGGCGTCGGCCCTCGGCACGCCGCCAGCGGGAGTGTTGTCGTTCAGGAGCACCGTGTTCATCGCGGGGGCACCTCCGAGACGGTCGAGCGGGCGGCCGGGGTGCCTGCGGCGGCCGGGCCGCGTCGGGCCAGCCGCCGCTGCCTACGCGCGGCCTGCCGCGCGCGCCTGCGGTGCAGGCGGAGGTTCCTGAGCTTGGGGTTGATGGTCTCGTCGATCGAGAAGTTCACCAGGGACAGGCCCATGCCGAAGAGCGCGATGATCAGGCCCGGGGGCACGAACCACCACCAGGCGCCGAGCGACAGCGCGAACCCGTTCTGCGCGTAGAAGAGCATCGTGCCGAGCGTTGCGGAGTTCGAGGCGCCGAGGCCGATGAAGGCCAGACCGGCCTCGCCGAGGATCGCGGCGATGATCGCGAACACGAACTGGGACGCGATGACGGGCAGGAGGTTCGGCAGGATCTCCACGACGATGACCCGCCAGGGTCTCTCGCCAGCGACCCTCGACGCGGCGACGTAGTCGCGGTTTCGCACCGAGAGCGTCTGCGCGCGCAGCACCCGCGCCGACGCGGCCCAACTGGTCAGGGCGAGCACCACGACGATGGTCCACACGCCACGGCTCTCGCGGGGCACGAAGCCCGAGATCACGATGACCAGGGGCAGACCGGGGATCACGAGAAAGACGTTCGACAACAGGGAGAACGCCTCGTCGACGATCCCGCCCCGGTAGGCGCCGTAGATGCCGAAGAACGCCGACAGGACGGTGGCGAGGATGCCGACGAGCACGCCGATCTGCAGCGAGCCGCGGGTGGCGTAGGCGAGCTGTGCGAGCACATCCTGTCCGGTCTGGGTGGTGCCGAGCAGGAACTGCGCCGACGGCGGCGTGAGCCCTTGGTCCCGGATCTGTTTGGGGTCGCCCACGACATAGACGGCAAGGATTCCGAAGAGCGTGATTCCGACGACCAGTGCGAGACCGATGGCCAGCCAGGGCGTCATGGAGGGCAGGAGCATGCGCCAGCCTGCCCGGACGGGACGGCCCGTCGAGCCGGGCGGCTGGATCAGCGTGTCGGCGGCGTCGGCCATGGTCGGCGCGCTGGCGGGGGTGAGGTTCGTCATCGTGGTGTCCCCCGTCAGTGCCGGGCGCGGGTGCGCGGGTCGATCAGGCCGTAGAGCAGGTCGACGATCAGGTTGGCGCCGAGCACGGCCAGCGTGATGAAGAGAAAGACCCCCTGCATGAGCGCATAGTCGTTGTTCGTCACGGCGCCGAGCAGACGCCCGCCGATCCCGGGATAGGAGAAGACCTGCTCCGTGATGACCGAGCCGGAGACCACGAACCCGAGGGAGATGGCGAACCCCGCCACGGAGGGAAGGGCGGCGTTGCGCGCCGCGTAGGAACGTCGGATCTTCCTCGGCGACAGGCCCTTGGCCTCCGCCGTCAGGACATAGTCCTCCGACAGGGTGGAGACCATCATGTTCCGCATGCCGAGCAGCCATCCGCCGATCGACGCCAGGACGATGGTCAGGGCGGGCAGGATCGCGTACCGCACCGCCGAGAGGATGAACTCCGCATTCCAGCCGGGGGTGAGTGCGACGTCGTAGCCGCCCTGCAGCGGCAACCAGCCGAGTACCCGGGCCAGCAGGTAGGTGAGGATCAGGGCGAGCCAGAAGTACGGGATGGCCGCCAGCAGCGTCGTGGCCGGGACCAACGAGTCGAGCCAGGTGCCGGGGCGCCACCCCACGATCGCGCCGAGGAGCACCCCGAGCAGCGCGGCGAGGACGGTGGCGACCCCGACGAGCACCAGGGTCCAGGGCAGCGACCCCAGGATCACGTCGGAGACCTTGGCCGGGTAGTAGCTCACCGAGACCCCGAGGTCCCCGCGCGCGAGGTTCTTGAGGTAGTCCAGGTACTGGCTCCACAGGGGGCCGGTGTCGTCGCCCCCGAGGAGGAGCGCGTACGCCTTGCGCGTCTCCGGGCTGACCGTGCCGCCCCGCTGCTGCAGCTTGGCCAGCAGGATGTCGACGGGATTGCCGGGCAGGAGTCGCGGGATGGCGAAGTTGAGGGTCAGGGCGGCCCACAGGGCCACCGCGTAGAAACCCAGCTTGCGAAGGAAATAACTCACGGCAGCGCTCTTTCCTCGGGGGCGACGTCCGGGGCGGTCAGCTCTGGGACTTGAGCCGCTTGAAAATCTCCGCAGCGTCGAGGGACGACCACACCGCGGGGAAGGCGTACAGGTCCTGGTCCGAGGGCCAGCCGCTGAACTTCGCGGTGTTCCACACACTCGTCGTCCCACCGGTCAGGACGGGGACGTACGGCATGTCCCGCACGATCGCCTGCTGGATGGTGTCGAAGTAGGGCTGCCGGGCCGCCTGGTCGTCGAGCGGGAGCGCGGCCAGGTCGTCGAGCGCCTTGTCGACCTCGGGGTTGGCGTAGCGGGAGAAGTTGTTTCCGGCGGACTTACCCACCTTGGCCCCGGTGCCGGAATCGTAGAAGTAGGTGTAGAGGTAGAACGGATCCGGCGCGGGGCCCTGCCCCAACGAGTCGATGACGAGCTGGAAGTTGCCGGAACCCTTCTTCTCCGTCCACTCGTTCCACGAGGACTGGGCGGCTTGCAGTTCGATCCCGGCGGCCTTGGCCTGCGAGGCCATCGTGTCGATCGCGGTGATGTAGTCCGTCCAACCAGTGACCACCTCGACTGTCAGGGACAGCCGTTGGCCGCCCTTGGCGTAGATGCCGTCGGAGCCCTTGACCCAGCCGGCCTGCTCCAGAACCTGCGCGCTCTTCTGCGGTTCGGCGGCCATCGGTGCCACCTTCTCCGCCAGGCTGGCGGCGGCGAAGCGGTCCTGGCTGGGGGTGAGCGTGAAGGCAGGGGAGATGGCACTGGCGGTGTCCTGGAACGCCAGCTTGTTGAGCTGCGTCCGGTTGAGGGCGGAGTAGAGGGCGTGCCGGACGGCAGGGTCGGTCTGCGGGCCCTTACAGCCCATCTGCACGCTGGAGCAGGTGGCGAGCACCATCTGGTTCTGCCACTGGGTGTACGCGTCGTACTTCGGGAAGTTCTTCTTGGTGTTCTTGATGTCGGGGATCGGTCCGGTGAACCAGTCGACCGTGCCGGCCGCGATGCCGTCGGCGCCGGCCTGGTTGCCGGACAGCGCGACGAAACGGATCTTCTTGACCTTCGGTTCGCCGCCCCAGTACTTGGGGTTCGCCGCATAGGTGAAGGCCTGCGGCTTGAACTCGCCGATCAGGTAGGCACCGGTGCCGACCGGCTTCTCGACGACGTCCTCGGTGGGGCTGATGGTCTTCCACAGGTGTTCCGGAACGATCGGTACGGCACCGAGCAGGTCGGGGCCCTTGACGAAGGCGGGTGCCTTGAACGTGAAGGTGACGTGGGTGTCGTCCACCGCGGTGGCGGTGCCGTCGAAACCGATGTTGTTGATGGCCGCGTTGTTCTTCAACAGGCTGAAGGTGAACGCGACGTCCTTCGCGGTGAAGGGCTGACCGTCGCTCCACGTCACCCCGTCGCGCAGGGTCACCGACAGGACGGTGCCGTCGGTGTTCCAGGACTGCTGCGTGCCGAGCAGCGGTACGAGGTCGGACACCTTGGCCTTGTTGACGAAGAACAGTGTCTCGTAGATGGTGCCGAGACCCCCGATCCGGGACGGCGAGAACGGGTTGAAGTTGATCTGGTAGTCGCCCGATTGACCGGTGTAGGCCACGAGCGTGGCCTCCGAGCCGGCGGACGTGGTCCCGCCGGAGCAGCCGGTCAGCACGAGGCCGAGCGCGGCTGCGCCGGCGAGCGCCGCGGTGCGACGCGACATGCCGGTGAGAAGAGACATCTTGGTCCTTTCACGCGCGGGGGCGATGCTCGCCCGCCATGGCCCAGGACGGGCCTGACATGTATTCTTAAGCGACTAAATTTACTCAGTCAATGCATGGGGCGGATTGATCTCGATAAGTTCTCGCTCCGGAACCGGCGGGCAGCTGGTCACAGCCGCCCAGCCCCGCCCCGACCACCATCAGGGACGGGCCACCCCGCCGAGGATTCGCAACACCCTAAACGGGCCATGAACAGCGGATACACCTGGATCATCGCCGGCGTCCGTCCGAGCTGGACGCCGTCACCTGGCATGCCGCCGTCGTCCAGCCCGACCCCACCGCGCCGATCTCGACCCATCGGCCTCGCCGGGCCAACGAGGTCACCCTCGTCGACCCTTGCGCTATTTAGTTGATCGGATGAACATATGAGCGGGAGTGATCAACCCGGCTCCAGCTCCCGATCGGATCCAGGAGGGCTCCCGGCATGCTCCGCAACGACGATGGCCGCGTCACCACGGCCGGGCGAATGCTCGATCTCCTGCGCACCCGCGGCACGCTCAGCCGGGTGGAGCTCGCCGAACTCTCCGGCCTCACGCAGGCCAGGATCACCCATGTGGTCCGCCGCCTGCTCGACGGGGGCCTCGTGCGCGAGGTGGGTCGTGAGCAGCAGGGCCGGGGCCAGCCCCGACGTCTGCTGGAGCTGGAGGCCGATGCCTGGTACGCCGTCGGCGTCCAGTTCGACCGCACCACGACGACGATAGTTGTGATCGACTTCGCCGGCCGGCGGGTTGCGACCGCCGGTTTCCGCGGCACCGGGACCAGCGGGCCGGATGCGGCCGTCTCCACCCTGGCCGACCAGGTCGACGACCTGGTACACCGCGCGGGCGTGCCGCGCGGGCGGGTCCTCGGCGTCAGCCTGGTCACCCACGGGCCTCAGGACCGCGAGCGCGGCATGCTGCTGATGGCCCACCCCACGCCCGACTGGCTCCAGTACCCCCTGACGTCGACACTGTCGAACCGGCTCGGGCTACCCGTCCTGCTGGAGAACGACGCGACGGCGGCGGCCACCGGCGAGCAGTGGTCCGGCACGGTGCCGACCGACACGTTCGGGCTCATCTACCTGGGTTCCGGCCTGGGCGGCGGCATCGTGGCGGACGGCAACGCCTACCGCGGTCGCGCCTCGAACGCCGTCGAGATAGGGCACGTGGGGCTCATGGGCGCCAGCGCCCCCTGCGTCTGCGGCAACCGCGGCTGCGCCGAGGCCGAGGCGGGCCCGCGCACGGTCGTCGCGCAGGTGCTCGCCCGCCCCGACCTCGCCGAACGCCTCGGCATCAGGGCCCACGAGGAGGACACCCTCGCCGACTTCGGACGCGTCGTGCGCGGCTGGCAGGCGGGCGACCCGGACGCCACGACGATCCTCCAGCAGTCCGCCCGTTGGATCGGCCGCACGGCGGTGACCATGGTGAATCTCTTCGATCTCGACACCGTCGTGCTGGCCGGACCCGCCCTCATCAGCGCCGGCCCGCTCTACCAGCAGTTCATCGAGGCGGAGCTGACCCGCCACGCGCTCAGCCGGGAGCTCAGCCGGCCCCGCGTCCTGCTGTCCGCCAACGTGGACACCGCTGCCGCCATCGGCGGCGCCCTCCACGTCCTGCGCAGCGTCACCGTGGAGCACATGGCCAGGACGCCCGCCTGACGTCCCCACCCACCCCGCCCGGTCCCCGCCCGACGAGATCCAGGAGAGAGATGTCGTCTCCACACACCCCCGTACCGCACACCGCCTGGACAACACTGCGCCGCGACGGCGTGGCCATCATCCTCGCCCATACCGCCAGCGGCCTGCCCGCCGTCCTGCACTGGGGCGCCGACCTCGGCCCGCTGGAGGCCGGCGACCTCGACGCCCTGGACCTGGCCACCAGCCGGCAGACGACGCCCGGCACGCTGGACGCCGCCTGGCGGCTACCGGTCGTGCCCGAGGAAGCGAACGGCTGGTCAGGCCGACCGGGTCTGCTCGCCACCCGCGACGGCCGTCCCCTCTATCCGCGCTGGTCGTCGCAGGTAGAGCACGAGGACTCCGGGTCCGTGCGTGTCACCGCGACCGACACCGACGCCGGCCTGACCCTGCGCATCCAGGTGGAACTCGGTGCCGGCGGGCTGGCGCTCCTGCAGCACGAGCTGATCAACGACGGTGCCGGGGAGGTCGAGGTGGAATGGCTGGAGGCGACGCTCCCGGTGCCGAAGACCGCCGACCACCTCACCGCCTTCTCCGGGCGTTGGACCCGGGAGAAGGCGCCGCTCACCACGGCCATGCCCCGGGGGACGACCACCCGTGAGTCGCGCCGCGGCCGTGGGGGGCACGACGCACCCTGGGTGACGATCGCGTCGATCGGGGCGCCGCGCAACCGCCGGGGTGAGGCGTGGGCGGTCCACCTCGGTTGGAGTGCCGACGTCCGTCACCGGACCGACCGGGTCACGGAGCACGTCACACTGCTCGGCGTCGGCGAGCTGTTGCGTCGCGGGGAGGTGCGCCTGACGCCCGGCGAGTCGTACCGCACCCCCACGGCGTACTTCGCGTGGTCCGCCGCAGGTCTCGACGGCGTCACGGACCGCTTTCACACCTGGGCACGGGCGCGGCCCCAGCATCCCCGTACCCCCCGGCCGCTCGTGCTCAACACGTGGGAGGCGGTCTACTTCCGGCACGACCCCGCGCGCCTGGAGCAGCTCGCACGCCGGGCCGCCGCCGTGGGCGTGGAGCGCTTCGTGCTCGACGACGGCTGGTTTCTCGGCCGCCGCGACGACACCGCAGGGCTGGGCGACTGGCAGGTCGACCCGACCGTGTGGCCACAGGGCCTCGAACCCCTGGCGGACCTCGTCCACTCACTCGGCATGCAGTTCGGGCTGTGGTTCGAGCCCGAAATGGTCAACCTCGACTCGGAGTTGGCCCGCGCGCACCCGGACTGGCTGCTCGCCAACCCGGCGTCGGTCCCGTCGCCCGCGGGGCTGTCCTTCCGCACCCAGTACGTGCTCGACCTGGCCCATCCCGAGGCCTGGCAGCATGTGCAAGCCCACATGTCCGCGCTGATCGGCCGGCTCGGCATCGACTTCATCAAGTGGGACCACAATCGGGACCTGGTCGAGCCGGTGCACGACGGGGTACCCGGCACGCACGCGCAGACGCTCGCCACGTACCGGCTGATCGAGCGCCTCAGAACCGACCACCCGGGCCTCGAAATCGAGTCGTGCTCCTCGGGCGGGGCCCGCGCCGACCTCGGCATCCTCGAACGTACCGACCGGGTGTGGGCGTCGGACTCCAACGACCCCGTCGAGCGGCAGGACATCCAACGCTGGACGGAACTCCTGCTGCCACCGGAGCTTGTCGGCGCTCATGTGGGCCCCTCGCCCGCACACTCGTCGGGTCGCGCCACCACGCTGTCCTACCGCATGGCCACCGCCCTGCAGGGCTCGGCAGGGTTCGAGTGGGACATCGTGGGGTGTACCGACGAGGAGGTCGACGCGATCACCGCGTTCGCCGACCTCTACAAGGAACTCCGCGGGTTGTTGCACACCGGCACCGTGGTGCACCCGGACGTGCGCGATCCGGCGCTGCGGGTGCGCGGCGTGGTCGCCCCCGGCCGGGACGAGGCACTATTCACCGTGTGCACGGTCAGCTCGTTCGAGGAGGCGTTGGTCGAACGGCTGCGGCTGGACGGTCTGGACCCGGAGCGCCGCTACTCGGTGCGCCTCCGCGACGAGATCGGCGCGCCGCAGTGGGGATGGGCAACCCCGGCGTGGGTGGGCAAGACACCGGTCGTCGTCCCGGGCCGGGTGCTCACCGAGGTCGGCCTGCAGCTGCCCGCCCTCTGGCCGGTACAGGCGCTCGTGCTGCACCTCACCGCAGCCTGACGACCGCAGCGGTAGTGCGTTCTGTGGTGGGCTCTGCCGCATCGCCGTGCCGGTCAACTCACGGCGGTGGTCGCCGGCATGGGAGATCCTGCATGCCGGAGAGTACGTGAGGCGTGCTGGAGCACGGGCGGCGTGACCCGCCGCCGCGTGGCACGGCCGACTACCGAACTCCTTCTCGCTCGCCGCAGCTGAGCGTCACCGCCTCGACGACGCTTCACACATCGACCCGCTTGACTTAATCATGTTAATGAATAAAGCTCCTAGATGCGCTCCCATCGACGCTCCCCTCCAGTTCAGGAGAGCATCCATGACACGTCACCATGCCCTGCCGGCGTCGGCTCCAGCCGACTCGCCGATGGCCGCCAGCCTGACCGCGGCCACGCTTGCCCGCCTCGGCCGCGACCACCTGCTCACTGCGACGCGATAGGGAGTCCCCGATGTCGCGGAAACCCCTTCGTCACGCGGTGCTCGCCGCGATCATTACGACCCTGGCGCTCACCATGGTGCTTCCCGGCACCCCTGTACGGTCGGCCCCCCGCCAGTCGGCGGCGGTGCCGACCAGGATCATGCCGCTCGGCGACTCGATCACCGCGGGCCCCGGCTGCTGGCGCGCCCTGCTCTGGAACCAGTTGCAGACCGCCGGCTTCTCGAACATCGACTTCGTCGGCAGCGCCTCGGATGGCGGAAGCTGCAACTACGGCTTCTCCTACGACGCGGACCACGAGGGCCACGGCGGCTTCTCCGCAGTCGGCATCGCCGACAACAACCAGCTCCCGCCCTGGTTGAGCGCGGCACGGCCGGATGTGGTCGTGATGCACCTGGGCACGAACGACCTCTGGGGCGGCTGGCAGTCCATGGACACGATCCTCGCCGCGTTCACCAAACTGGTCGGGCAGATGCGGGCGAACAACCCCAGCATGAAGATCATCGTCTCGCAGATCATCCCGCACCACGGCTGCACCACCTGCCCCGCCGACACCATCACGCTCAACAACCGGATTCCAGGCTGGGCCGCCGGTCTCACCACCATCCAGTCACCTATCGTCGTCGTGGACCAGTGGACCGGCTTCGACGCAGCCACGGACACCGGCGACGGGGTGCACCCGAACGAATCGGGTTTCCGCAAAATGGCCAACCGTTTCCACCCCGCGCTCGCCCGGGTGCTCGGCGGTACCCCACCGCCCACCTCGCCGCCGGGCCCGGCCCCCTCCGCCACCCCGACCCCGCCACCGTCGACACCCCCGCCCGGCAACGGGCGATGCACGGCGACGTACCAGGTGGTCTCCCAGTGGTCCGGAGGATTCCAGGGCGAGGTGAGCGTCCGCAACGGCTCGACGGCGGCCACATCGACGTGGACCGCAACGGTCAGCCTCGGCAGCGGCCAGCAGGTCTCGCAGGCATGGAACGCCACGGTCACGCAGGCCGGGGCGACGGTCACCGCACGGAACGTGAGCTGGAACGGCGGCCTGGCACCGGGTGGCACGACCAGCTTCGGCTTCCTGGCGTCCTCGACCGGCAGCAACCCGACACCGGTGGTCAACTGCGCGGTCAGCTGACCACCAGCGGGTGGCCGAGACCCCGGACGCGCCCACGCCACCCGATCAAACGATCAGCCATGCCCGTACCCGGACCGCCCTGGCCGTGGTCGACGCCGGAGAAGGCCGGTCAGGCCCCCGTCGACCCGTAGGCCGGACGCGGCGAAAACGATCCTCAAGGAGAGCTACCGTGAAGAAGAAATGGTGTTACGCCCTCGTCGCATTCCTGGCGATCCTGGCCCCGTACCTCCTCGTTCAGCCGTCGGCGAGCGCGGCGGCATCCACCCGGGTCATGCTCCTCGGTGACTCGATCACCGGATCGAACGGCTGTTGGCGTTCGCTGCTCTGGCAACACCTCCAGTCCTCCGGATACTCCAACGTCGACTTTGTCGGAACGTTGCGGAACCCGTACTGCTCCGGCACCTTCGACGTCGACAACGAGGGCCACGGCGGCTTCCTCGCGACGGGAATCGCCGATGGCAATCTCCTTCCCGGGTGGCTGTCCGCCACCAGACCGAATGTCGTCGTGATGATGCTCGGCACCAACGACGTCTGGAGCAACAAGGGAACTCCGGCGATCCTGAGCGCGTACTCGAAATTGCTGGCGCAGATGCGGGCCAACAACCCGGACGTCAAGGTGCTGGTCGCGCAGATCCTGCCGATGACCCCGGCGGGGTGCGGCACCTGCAACGCCAACGTGCAGAGCCTGAACGCCGGTATTCCGGGGTGGGCCGCGACCAACAGCACCAGCAGGTCACCGGTGCGGGTGGTGGACCAGTACACCGGCTTCAACACGGCGCAGGACACCGTCGACGGCGTGCACCCCAACGACACCACCGGCATTCGCAAGATCGAAGCGAGGTTCTTCCCGGCGTTGACGACGCTGCTGGGCACCTCCACCCCGACCTCCCCGCCGCCGACCGCGCCCAACGGGTACCCGTACTGCGCCAGTGCCGGCAGCGACCCGGACGGCGACGGCTGGGGCTGGGAGAACAACCGGTCCTGCGTGGTGCGGGGTGGCCGCGCGGACAGCGGCGCGCCGACTCCCAGCGCCACCGCCCCGAACGGCTACCCGTACTGCGCCAGCGCCGGCAGCGACCCGGACGGCGACGGCTGGGGCTGGGAGAACAACCGCTCGTGCGTCGTCCGGGGCAGCCAGGCGGATCACTGATGAGCCGGCGAACCGTGAACCGGCTCCGTGCCATCGCCGTCGGGGCCGCTAGCATCGTCGCAGTCGTACTCGGCGCGCTGACGGTGGCACCGCCTGCGGCTGCCGCCTCGCTCCAGGAGATCACCAACTTCGGAGCCAATCCGAGCGGGGCGCGGATGTTCCTGTACGTCCCGGCGAGCGTCAAACCGAATCCGGCAGTCGTGGTGGGCGTGCACTGGTGTCACGGCACCGCACAGGACTTCTATGGCGGCACCAGCTACGCATCGCTGGCCGACCGGTACGGATTCGTCGTCATCTACCCGTCGGCCCCCAGCAGTGACGGATGTTGGGACGTCCACTCGACCGCCTCGCTGAGCCACAACGGTGGCGGCGACTCCCTCGGAATCGTGTCGATGGTGAACTATGTCAAACAACGGTAAGCCGCGGATCCGGGGCGCATCTTCGTGACGGGTCACTCGTCCGGCGGCATGATGACCAATGTGTTGCTCGGCGCCTATCCTGACGTATTCCGTTCGGGATCGGCGTACGCCGGCGTGCCGTTCGGATGTTTCGCCGGCCCCAGTTCGTGGAACACCGCCTGCGCCAACGGACAGATCATCCGGTCGGCCCAGCAGTGGGGTGACGCGGTGCGGGCCGCATATCCCGGCTACTCCGGCGCCCGGCCACGGATGCAACTGTGGCACGGCACCAACGACGACACCCTGCGCTTCCCCAACTTCGGCGAAGAGATCAAGCAGTGGACCAACGTGCTCGGCGTCAGCCAGACGCCGACATCCACAGAACAGAACCAACCCCGCTCCGGCTGGGTCCGCACTCGCTACGGCAATGGGGTCGAAGCGATCCAGGAAACCGGCCAACCACACAACCTGCAAATTCTCGCGGACGAAACCATCCACTTCTTCGGTCTTGACGCCTCGACCACCCCGCCGCCCTCGTCGCCGCCCTCGACGGCCGGTGCGATCGTCGGCACCGCCTCCGGCCGCTGCGTGGACGTGATCAACGCGGCCCAGGCGAACGGCACCGCGGTGGCGCTCTGGGACTGCAACGGCGGATCCAATCAGCGCTGGGAACGCACCGGCGCGGGACAACTGCGGGTGTACGGCAACAAGTGCCTCGACGCTGAGGGCGGCGGCACGTCCCCCGGCACGAGAGCCATCATCTGGGACTGTACCGGCGGTGCCAACCAACGGTGGAACGTCAACCCCAACGGCACGATCAGCGGCGCCCAGTCCGGCCTGTGCCTGGACGCCGAGTCGGGCGGGACCGCCAACGGCACCCGGGTGATCCTGTGGACCTGCGCCGGCGGGTCGAACCAGCGATGGAGCATCCGCTGAGATCGAGGTAGGGCCGGCGGACCCGCCGCGACGACGATTCGTCGACGCCGGCCCACGCCGCCACGTCCACGCCCACGGGCCGGACGTGGCGGCAGCCCGGCGACGGCGTCCGACCGCCTTCCCGGCAGGCCGGCCTGCCCGGGTACGCGGACCCCACGGTGACGACTTCTCACGGAACTGGAGTGACACTCATGCGACGACGGAACCTTCTGCGGCTGAGCGCTGCCGGCGCGGCAAGCCTGGGCGCGGCGTCCCTGCTCGGCCCCTGGCAGGCAGAGGCCGACACGGTCGGCCCGCTACGGACCGCACCGACCACACCGCTCGCGGTGGGCGTACGCCAGTACAACTGGATGCGCGGCAACCGTCAGGTGACCACCTTCGTGTACTACCCCTCCACGGGCCCATCCGGCAGCGGCCCCACCACCAACGCACCGGTCGCCCCGGGCGTCTTCCCCGTCTGCCAGTACACGCACGGCAGTGGCGCCAGCCCACAGGGCGCCCTGGCACACATCCGACCGATGGCCGCAGCCGGCTTCATCGTCCCGGCCCCCGTCTTCACCAAGGCCAGCATCGGTGACACCTACAACGGCGAGCTGCCCCGGGACGTCTCCGAAGCCATCACCCGGACACTCGCCCTGAACACCGGCAGTGACCCGTTGGCCGGCCACATCGACACGGCCAACGTCGGCGTGTCCGGCTACTCCATGGGCGGCATGACCACCAACGCGCTGCTCACCGCGTTCCCCGACGCGCGGATCAAGGCAGCGGTCGCCATGTCCAGCATCAGGATGGGCGGTCCGAGCCCGGTGGTTCGCGCCAACGTGCTGTTCGTCCACGGCGACCGGGACACCCTGACGACGTACTCCTCGGCCCGCCAGTCGTACGCCGAGATGCCCACGCCCAAGGCGTTCCTCACCTTCATCGGCGGGGACCACAGCAGCTACTTCTCCGACAACCGGGCCATCAGGACCTACCTCGACTGGATGCGGTGGAGCCTGTACGGCGACACCACCGCCCGCGACCGCCTCGCCACCGACGCTACTTCATCCGGCACCAGGTGGGAGTTCGTCCCGGGCCCGGCCATTCCGACAACCGGGCCGGCGACGCCGTCACCCACGGGTACCACCCCGGCACCCACCGGGCAGGTCGGCGCGACGTACCGGATCGTCAACACGTGGTCGGGCGGGTACCAGGCCGAAGTGACCGTGACGGCGGGCAGCGCACCGATCAACGGGTGGACCGTGCGGTGGACCATGGCCGGCGGCGCCACCATCAGCCAACTGTGGAACGGCACGCTGAGCACCAGCGGTTCGTCGGTGACGGTCCGAAATGCCGGCTACAACGGATCGCTGGCCGCTGACGCCTCGACCACGTTCGGATTCCTCGTCGACGGCGCACCGGCGACGCCCCCGCTGACCGTCACGACGCCGTAGCACGGCGATCAGGGCATCCGAGTGGGACGCTCACCAAACGAATTTCAGAAAGCCGGCGTGACCCCCGGTGTCCGTCCTACGCGCGGTCGATCAGGATGCCGGGGGTGCTGCCGAACGCCTCTACGCCCCCCTGCTTGCCGTCGCTGATGGACCTGCGGCCAGCCGAGGTGTGCGGGCTGCGCTGGTCCGATATCGACTTCGCGGCCGAAACGATCGCGGCCGGAGACAACACCGGGACGCTCTTCGACGGTGAGATCGGGGAGTCGGCGGCCGGCAAAGGCGGCCTACCGATGCCCACGACAGTCACGAAGGCCCTGAGGCACTCCAAGGTCGGGGCCGAAAGGTTGCTCGGCACGCCTGCCTGACTTACCTGGCCGGCACCGGAGTCCCCGACGTCGTGCTGGTGGGCGTGGGCCGGTCACGCGGACGGCGGCACGCTCGCCAAACGCGTTTATGCCCACCCCGACAGCAGCCACTCGAAGGCGGCAGCCGAGCACCTCGAATCAGGCATCCTCGGGTGACTCCCACACCTCGAAAATCAGCAGTACAAGCGTACGCGCCGGATTGTGAGACGGGATAGCAGAGAAGCCTCGACCCATCGAAGTAAATCAAGGCCCTGAACTGCTGCTCTTTACCTTCCCCTCACCGAGCAGCTACCACAGAGGTTCGATAGACAACTGTTTTCGGCGTACCGGATGCGCCGCACCGGTCTCATTTGCGTGCGGCGAAGCGGGACCGCCGGTGAGTCGAGAGACCACCGCAGGGGCGTCGAGGACCCGCCGGTCTGTGCGGTGCGCGGGCCCGGGAACCCCCTGTTGATCGGTTCGGTCAGGGCGTGACAGGCCTGCGGCGGGTTCGATCGGCCTGACAGCCGAGATCTGGGTGGTGCATGTCATCCACGGCATGCCCGCCCGGTGGGGACCACCTTCGGGGCGGCGAGGTCCACGGTTCGGCACGGTCGGCGCGCGTCACCGTGATGGTCGGTGACGCGGTGGAGACCCGCTACCAGGTGAAGCAACTGCTGCCCCGGCTGGTGGTCGGGTTCGTTCTGTCGGCGTTCGCGGTCCCGGCGACGGGGGCACTCATCGACGTCGCGAATGCGCTGACGGCGTCGATGGTCGGGGTGTCCGCACCGACCACCGAGGCGGTCACGTTCGTACAGGCGCGGTGCCAGTCCACCCAGTAGATCGACGCGGTCAGCGAGGCGTTCGGCCTGACCGCCGGGGAATCACGGCTACTGCTGTCTGCGCCCAGGGGCGAGGGTCTACTCGTCGCCGGCCGCAGCCGGATCCCCTTCCGCAGCATCGGATCGGCTACCGAACACACGCTCGCCGTCACTTCCCCGGAGTTCGTCGCTTCTCTGGGGGTTTGTGAACGAACTCAGGGGTGCTTAGGGGTCAGAAGTCGGCTGTCGGCGTACACGCGTTGCGGCGCATCGATCGCAGGCTCACCGGCCGTATAGCCCGCTAGGGAATGCTCGTGGCGCTACGTAGGTCGCTGCGCCGGATTTCACACGGAATGGGTCCGGCGGGTCGGCTGGTGTCGCTCAGGCCGACCAGGATGAGGGACAGACCGGCCTCAAAGGCTGACTCGTGATCGATCGTGGGGATGTCGGGCGGTAGGTCCGCACCTGATCCTGTGTCGGCCTGCTCCTCCAGCACGCTGCCGACGGTGAAACGGCTTGCCGTCAGCATCGCCATCTGCGCGTCGCGTTCGGGGAGGCCGGAGGCGACCAGGAATGCCATCTTGTGACGGATCCGGTCGAGGTCGCCGGTGGGTGCGCTGCCGGCGTGCAGCCGCGCGCCGTCGCGGTGCAGCAGCAGGGTGCGCCTGAAGCTTCGGGTGTTTTCCAGGAACCAGGCGCGCCAGTCGTCACCGGGTGCCGGCAGCGGTGCGGTGGCGTGCGGCGCCATCGCCGCCTGCGCCAGGGCGGCGAGCAGGTCCTTCTTGGTGCGGAAGTAGTGGTAGAGCGTGGGCTGTTCGACGCCCAGCCGCTTCGCCAACTGCCTCGTGCTGACGCCGTCCAGCCCGGCCTCGTCCAGTAGGGCGAGTGCCTCGGCGACCACGATCTCGCGGCGGATTTTTGTCACGTTGCCAAGTCTATCGCCGATAGATAACCTCGAAGAGAATCATTCACCGATAGAATTCGGGGTGAGGGACATGACCAACCACTCTCTGCGCATCCTCGTGGCCGGTGGTGGCGTCGCCGGGCAGGCCCTGGCCTTCTGGCTCACGCGCGGCGGACACCGGGTCACCGTCGCCGAACGCTTCCCCGCCCTGCGGGCCAGCGGGGCTCAGGTCGACCTGCGCGGTCAGGGCATCGAGGCCATCCGCCGGATGGGACTGCTCGAAGCCGTACGCGGCAAGCTGGTCGACGAGGCGGGCGTCGCCTTCATCGACGCACACGGCCGGGCCAAAGCCACGATCATGGCAAACACCTCCGGCCGGGGCCGGCAGACCCTCACCTCGGAGTACGAGATCATGCGCGGTGACCTGGTGCGTATCCTGCACGACGCGACGAAGGACGACACCGAATACCTCTTCGACCGTAGCGTGGACGGCTTCGAACAGGACGAACACCGCGTCGTCGCACACTTCTCCGACGGATCCACCGGCGAGTTCGACCTTCTCATCGCCGCCGACGGTCAGGGCTCGCGTCTGCGGCGGGCCATCCTCCCGGACGGCGCCGACCCGTACTGGCGGGTCGGCATCCACATGGCCTACTGGTTCGTCCCGCGCATCGCCTCCGACAGCAACATCCGCGACACGTACATGGTCCCGGGCGGCCGGCAGATCATGCGCCGCAGCCACAACCCGGCCGAGACCCAGGTGTACTTCGTGATGCGGGAGGAGTCCGCCGAAGCCTCGGCAATCCACCGGCAGCCGGTCGAGGTCCAGCAGGAGTTCTGGGCCGGCCGGTTCCGCGACGCGGGGTGGCAGACCGAACGGTTCATCGACGGCATGACGACCAGCCCGTTCTTCTACTCCCAGGAGATCGCCCAGGTCCGCATCGACTCGTGGTCCCGCGGCCGGGTCGTCCTGGCCGGAGACGCCGCCCACTGCGCCTCCCCCTACAGCGGCATGGGCATCTCCGGCGGCCTGGTCGGCGCCTACGTCCTGGCCGGCGAGATCAACCGACGCCCGCACGACCTGACCACCGCCCTGGCCAACTACGAGACCACGCTGCGGCCGTTCATCAACCAGATCCAGGCAGAGGTCAATCCGCGCCTGCTGCGCCTGGGCATGCCGACGAGCCAGGCCGCGATCGACGCCTTCCAGGCCACCACCGCGCTGGCCTGCTTCCTGCACATCCCCGACCTGACCGCCCGCTTCGCGAAGGAAGACCGCGGCGGCGGCTGGCAGCTCCCCGCGAACCCGGTACCAATCCACGCCGCCTGAGCGACCGCCCCCAGGTGGTCCCCAGCTACGCGCCGTCTAGGTCACGGAATCCCTACTGCTGTAGTACGAATTAGAGGCCGTTGACCAGGGAGAATATCCCGGTCGACGGCCTCTTTTCGTGCTGTCGGGACGGCCGGATTCGAACCGACGACCCCTTGACCCCCAGGCAACAACCAAGCCACTCCCACCAGCCATTACACATCATCGAGCTGGATCCGAACGTCCCTCGAAGTCCGTAGTTGTCCACCAGGGTGCGACCTGGTCGTCACTCAGTTAGTCACTCGCCGGAGCCAGGGCTGGGCAAGTTGCTGCAATCAGCCCGCATGATTCGAAGCAGACCGTCTACGCTGAATTTCTGCCTCGATCTCCAACGCCCGCCGCTGCAACGGCAACGCCTCCTCCGCCCGCCCCAGATCCCCCAACGTGTACGCCAGGTTGTCCAACCGGATCGCGATGTCGGGGTGTCCCGCCGGCAACGCTGCCTCGCTGATCTCCAACGCCCGCCGCTGCAACGGCAACGCCTCCTCCGCCCGCCCCAGATCCCCCAACGTGTGCGCCAGGTTGTTCAACCGGGTCGCGATGGTGGGGTGTCCCGCCGGCAACGCTGCCTCGCTGATCTCCAACGCCCGCCGCTGCAACGGCAACGCCTCCTCCGCCCGCCCCAGATCCCCCAACGTGTACGCCAGGTTGTCCAACCGGAGCGCGATGTCCGGGTGTCCCGCCGGCAACGCTGCCTCGCTGATCTCCAACGCCCGCCGCTGCAACGGCAACGCCTCCTCCGCCCGCCCCAGACCCACCAACGTGTACGCCAGGTTGTCCAACCGGAGCGCGATGGTGGGGTGTCCCGCCGGCAACGCTGCCTCGCTGATCTCCAACGCCCGCCGCTGCAACGGCAACGCCTCCTCCGCCCGCCCCAGATCCCCCAACGTGTGCGCCAGGTTGTTCAACCGGGTCGCGATGTCCGGGTGTCCCGCCGGCAACGCTGCCTCGCTGATCTCCAACGCCCGCCGCCGCAACGGCAACGCCTCCTCCGCCCGCCCCAGACCCACCAACGTGCCCGCCAGGTTGTCCAACCGGGTCGCGATGTCCGGGTGTCCCGCCGGCAACGCTGCCTCGCTGATCTCCAACGCCCGCCGCTGCAACGGCAACGCCTCCTCCGCCCGCCCCAGATCCCCCAACGTGCCCGCCAGGTTGTCCAACCGGAGCGCGATGGTGGGGTGTCCCGCCGGCAACGCTGCCTCGCTGATCTCCAACGCCCGCTTATCAGCTTGGAGAGCCTGGCCGTACCTGGCCTGCGTGTAGTGATAAAAACCAACCTGGCCTAGCAGGGAAGCGAAGGTCAGATCTACGGTGTCCTCGGGCATGTGTTGAGCAAACGCTTCCACGTGTGAGGCGAGTGCCCTCCACTGCGGCCAGATGTCTACGTCCTCTGATGGATTGCCTCGTGGACTGGCTTGGTCGAGCAGAGCCAACGAGCGATCAAGGACTTGCTGCCACAACGACTCGGGTACCTCGCTGTGCTCGTCGCGGTAGTCGCCCTCGGCCCGCATCTGCGCCTGACCGCGAACCACCGTCTGAAGGAGCCGGTGAGTGCTGACTGTCGTCTGCGTGAGCGTGACCAGGTTGTACGAGGCCAACGCCGACAGCAGCTGGTCGACAGCACCCGGCTGCTCGGCAAATCCGGCCAGGATCGAGCGCGGCACGTCGTCCGGCGCGTAGCACGACAGAATCCGTAGCAGGTCGATCGCTGCCGGCCGGACCTCGCGCAGTCGGTCGAGGGTCAGCAGCCACACCTGCGCCACCGCCCGCTCCGCCTGGTCCCCCTCCGCGATCGTGTTCAACACCTCGGCAGGCTGCGCCCGAAGCCGATCCAGATAGACCGACACCGGCAGGCGGGTCTGCCTCAGATAGCCGGCCGCCTGCTGCAACGCCAACGGCAGATACCCCAACTCGTCAGCCAACACCGCCGCCGACAAGGAATCCTGCTGCTGGCCACTCTCTAACAACAGTCGCACCGCCGACTCACGATCCAGCATGTCCAGACGCAGACACCCGTCAACCAGCGACTCCCAGTTCACGTCACGCCGCGTCGTGATCAAAAGGTGCCCCGTGTCCAACTGCGCCAACAACGGCTCGACATCCGAACGCTGCTCCACGTTGTCCAACACCAGCAACCAACCCGACTGGTTCTGCAACCAACCGACCGCCCACCCCGCAGCCTCCGCCGTGGTCGCCGTCAACACCAACTCCGGGTTCACTCGGGCCGTCAACGTCGCCAAACCGCTCTCGATCGCCCCCGGGCTATCAGCAGTCACCCACCACCGCACCAGATACCGATCACGCCCCCGGTGGGCGTACTGCAACGCCAGCTCGGTCTTACCCACCCCACCTAGGCCATGCACCGCCTGACAGATCACCCCACTACCGGCCGACATCACCTCCTCCAGCTCAGCGAACTCCTCCTGACGACCCACAAACAACCGAGTCGGAGGCTTGGGCAGATTATGCAACCGCCTCCCCAAATCGGGTACCGTCGAGGGCCGATGCAGCTCGATCCTCCGCGCATCAACCTTCGCGTCATCCCCGGTGATAGCAAACCCGCTGATCTCACCCGCCGCAACCGACCGGCCACCCTCAGCGCTCACCCCACCAAGGCCGGCAGCATCGCGATCGGTCACCGAGTCACCTGGCCGCCATCCCCGGTGATCACCACCCCACTGATCGTCTGCGCGGCAACGGACCGCTCACCCGACGCCGTGACCGTCACCCCCGCCGACACCAACAACTGCGACAACTCCGCAGCCAACTGCGCATCGGCAGCCACCAACTTACGGATCTGCAACCGCAACGCCGCCAACCGATCCTCATCAGCCGGATCCTCGGCCACATCCATCACCGCCGCCTCCACCAGCGGCGCGGACTCCTTCCGCCCCAGCAACCGACGCAACAACCGCCCGCCCAGACCCACCGTCGCGTCCGCTGCCACCTCCTGCACCCGCGCCACCACACCCGCCCCATACGCTCCCGCAGCCGCCGCCACGTACGGCACCACTACACCAGCCAACGCAGTCACATCCGGCTCCATCAACCCTCACCCTCCAAGCCCTCTGTCAGCGACCCTGATCAGTACCACACCAACGCACACAGCGTCACGGCACAACCACAACCACCGCCATCCCGTCTGCCGTCGACCCGCACTCCTGTGGAGCGGGCCTCCGCCCGGCCCGCCACGTCAAGACGGCCTTGACGCACGGTCGGACGCTGGCGGGTCGGGCGGTGGTCTGCTCGGCTCGCCCGGGTCGACGGTGGGCGGGATGGCTCCCCACCGCCACCACCCACGGCCCGCAAGCCGCCGACGGAGCCCCGGCCATCCTGGAGCCGGAGCGCCCCCGCCGGAGGCGCAGTAACCGCAACCCCGCTACCGGCCCGCCGGCCGCCGACGGACCCGCCGTGCGCTCTCCTGCGCCGCGCGGGCTGCTGGCCGCGCGGCCCGGCCG